>JASJBF010000039.1 GCA_030066685.1 Kiloniellales bacterium
CGCCCGACCACCTTGGGGAAGTCCTCGGGCGGAACCTGGCCGGCGGCGCGCACCGCGTCCAGGATCGCCTGGGCGTTGGCCAGCGCAAAGGCCAGCTCCTGAACCGGCGTCGCGCCCGCCTCTTGCAGGTGATAGGAGCAGACGTTGACCGGGTTCCACTTGGGGATTTCGCGGTAGGTGAAGGCGATGACGTCGGTGGTCAGCTTCATCGAGGGCTGCGGCGGGAAGACGTAGGTGCCGCGCGAGAGGTACTCCTTCAGGATGTCGTTCTGGGTCGTGCCCGAGAGCGCGTCCCGGGCCACGCCCTGCCGCTCGGCGCAGGCGACGTAGAGCGCCAGCAGCCAGGGCGCCGTCGCGTTGATGGTCATCGAGGTGTTCATCCGCTCCAGCGGGATGCCCTCGAAGAGCTGGCGCAGGTCGCCCAGGTGCCCGACCGGCACGCCGACCTTGCCGACCTCGCCGCGGGCCAGCTCGTGGTCCGAGTCGTAGCCGGTCTGGGTCGGCAAGTCGAAGGCCACCGACAGCCCGGTCTGGCCGCGCGCCAGGTTCTGGCGGTAGAGCGCGTTGGAGGCCGCCGCGGTCGAATGCCCCGCGTAGGTCCGAATCAGCCAGGGCCGATCCCGCCGCGTTGCAGCATTCCCGGGCGCCTCAGGGCGTCCTGCCTTGCTTACCTCGGCCATGCGTCACCTCAAAAAAACAACCATGTTTCGCCAACTTAACGTATATCGCAACTTTGTTTCTTTCTAGGGCCCATTATCGCAATAAGCTGAAACATTGTGCGTTGCAAAAAAGCTTTCCAGGGGCTAAGAGTCAAGCAAAACGCAACGGCGGGCAAGGCCCAATGTCGCCATTCGGGGTGGCGGGGGCCCGGCCGGCCGAGCCGGACACCGGCCGCGTTTCGGGATCACCCGCCGAGCTTCAGCGGCCCGCCACAGCAGAGGGGCCGAGCGGCGCCAAGAGAAGGGAACGGGGATGAACGACAACACCGCCGAGATCATCGAGCTGACCGCCGGCCAGGCCAAGAAAGACCTCTACGAGGTTGGCGAGATCCCGCCGCTGGGCCACGTGCCGAAGCAGATGTACGCCTGGGCGATCCGGCGCGAGCGCCACGGCGAGCCCAAGGACGCCATGCAGGTCGAGGTGGTCGACACGCCGCAGCTGGACAGCCACGACGTGCTGGTCATGGTCATGGCCGCGGGGGTCAACTACAACGGCGTCTGGGCCTCGCTCGGCCTGCCGATCTCGCCCTTCGACGTGCACAAGGCCGACTTCCACGTCGCTGGCTCGGATGCCTCCGGCATCGTCTGGGCGGTCGGCTCCAAGGTGAAGCGGGTCAAGGTCGGCGACGAGGTCGTGGTGCACTGCAACCAGGACGACGGCGACGACGAGGAGTGCAACGGCGGCGATCCGATGTTCTCGCCCTCCCAGCGGATCTGGGGCTACGAGACCCCGGACGGCTCCTTCGCCCAGTTCTGCCGGGTCCAGGACCGCCAGCTCATGCCGCGCCCCCGGCACCTGACCTGGGAGGAGAGCGGCTGCTACGTCCTGACCCTGGCGACCGCCTACCGCATGCTCTTCGGCCATCGCCCGCACATCCTGCGGCCCGGCCACAACGTCCTGGTCTGGGGCGGCTCGGGCGGCCTCGGCACCATGGCGGTCCAGCTCATCGCCACCGCCGGCGCCAACGCCATCGGCGTCATCTCCGACGACGACAAGCGCGACTTCGTCCTGCAGCTCGGCGCCAAGGGCGTGATCAACCGCAAGGACTTCAACTGCTGGGGCCGCCTGCCCGAGGTCAACGACCAGGGCGGCTACGGCGAGTACATGAAGGAGTGCCGCAAGTTCGGCAAGGCGATCTGGGCGATCACCGGCAAGGGCAACGACGTCGACTTCGTCTTCGAGCACCCGGGTGAGCACACCTTCCCGGTCTCCTGCTTCGTGGTCAAGCGCGGCGGCATGGTGGTCTTCTGCGCCGGCACCACGGGCTACAACCTGACCATGGACGCGCGCTTCGTCTGGATGCGCCAGAAGCGGATCCAGGGCAGCCACTTCGCCAACCTGCAGCAGGCCGCCCAGGCCAACACCCTGGTCATCGAGCGCCGCATCGACCCCTGCATGTCCGAGGTCTTGTCCTGGCACGACATCCCGCGCGCCCACATGAAGATGATGAGGAACGAGCACAAGCCCGGCAACATGGCCGTCCTGGTCCAGGCCAAGCGCCCGGGCATGCGTACCCTGGAAGACGCCATCGAGGGGTGACCCCTCACCCGCTCGCGACGCTCGCACCCTCTCCCGGAAGGAGAGGGTCGAGAGGCCGCCGCTCCTTATCTCCCCCTCGAAGGGGGAGAGGGTAGGGTGCGGGGGTGACAAGCTGGTCCAAGAAAGTTTTGGGATTCTCGAAGAAATGAGCCAGCCCGCCGCTTCCGAAGCCGCCACGGACACTCTCCTCCTCCCCGACCTGCTCGAGCTTTGCCGGGCCGCCCGCGTCGAGGCCGAGGCGCTGGAGGCCGCGGCCAAGCGCGCCGTCGGCGGGCGGGTCGCCCCCGGCGGCAAGGTCGACGCGGCCCTGCTGGAGCGCGAGCAGTTCGCCGCCCACGGCTATGCCTGGCTGGCGACCTACGTGGTCAGCCTGCGCGAGCTCCTCCGCTGGGCCGAGCGCCTGGAGGCCGAGGGGACCTTGCGCGAGCTCGAGCGCCTCATCTTGCAGGCCGCCTACGGCGAGTACCTGAACCAGCTTCAGGGCGGCATCGCGCTCAGCCAGGTCGAGGTCGTGCGGCCGGGCGACATGGGCCTCCCCGAAGAGGCACTGGAGGCCTTCCGGACCCCGGCGGTGCAGCGGCTGATCGCGGCCGGCAACACCGCGGGCGTGCGCCAGCGGCTCGCCGAGTTGATCGCCGAGGGCTTCGACTCCGGCGACTTCGGCGCCCTCGCCCTGGGCGACGAGACCCTGGACATGATCCGCGACCAGTTCCGCAAGTTCGCCGACGAGCACGCCGAGGCGGCCCACGACTGGCACCTGAAGGACGTGCTGATCCCGCTCGAGGTTTTCGGGGAGCTGGCCGAGCTCGGCATCTTCGGCCTCACCGTGCCCGAGGACTTCGGCGGCCTGGGCCTGGGCAAGACCGCGATGTGCGTGGTCACCGAGGAGCTGTCGCGCGGCTACATCGGCCTGGGCTCGCTGGGGACCCGCTCCGAGATCGCCGCCGAGCTGATCCGCCTCGGCGGCACCGAAGCGCAGAAGCAGCATTGGCTGCCGCGCATCGCCTCGGGCGAGGTCCTGCCGACCGCCGTCTTCACCGAGCCCAACACCGGCTCCGACCTCGGCGCCCTGCGCACCCGCGCCCTGCGGGACGGTGACGTGTATCGGATCACCGGCAACAAGACCTGGATCACCCACGCCGCGCGCAGCGACGTGATGACCCTGCTCGCCCGCACCGATCCCGACGAAAAGGGCTACCGCGGCCTCTCCATGTTCCTGGCGGAGAAGCCGCGCGGCACGGACGCCGAGCCCTTCCCGGCCGCGGGCATGACCGGCGGCGAGATCAAGGTCCTGGGCTATCGCGGCATGAAGGAATACGAGATCGGCTTCGACGGCTTCGAGGTCGCGGCCGAGAACCTGCTGGGCGGGATCGAGGGTCAGGGCTTCAAGCAGCTCATGGCGACCTTCGAGTCGGCGCGCATCCAGACCGCCGCGCGCGCCGTCGGCGTCGCCCAGAACGCCCTCGAGCTGGGCCTGGCCTACGCCCGCGAGCGCCAGCAGTTCGGCAAGGCCATCGTCGCCTTCCCGCGGGTCGCCGGCAAGCTCGCCTGGATGGCGGTCGAGACCATGCTCGCCCGCCAGCTCACCTACTTCGCCGCCCGCGAGAAGGATTCAGAGCGGCGCTGCGACATCGAGGCCGGCATGGCCAAGCTGCTCGCCGCCCGGGTCGCCTGGTCCAACGCCGACAACGCGCTCCAGGTCCACGGCGGCAACGGCTACGCGGAAGAGTACAGGATCAGCCGCGTCCTCTGCGACGCCCGCATCCTCAACATCTTCGAGGGCGCCGCCGAGATCCAGGCCCAGGTCATCGCCCGCGGCCTGCTGACGCCGGGGCGAAACTAGCGCCGCTCTCCTTGGCTTCGCATCATCGTTGACAGAATAACCTTTAGCGGTCTATGGACTTCGCCAACGGCAGTTGTTTGAGCCCTTCACGCCGAGACGAGGAGGTCACGATGCTCAACCGCCTGACCCGGCGCCTCGCCCGTCGCTACCGCCGCGCCGAGGTGACCCTGGTGCGCTGGAACACCGCCAAGCCCCTGCGCCGCCGCCTCTCGCGCTCCTCTGACCAGGCCCTCGACCGCGCCTTGTCGGCCGCCCGGATGGGCCGCGGCGACCTCTTCACCGCCTTCAAGGGCAACGCCCGGCACCGCAAGCGCCTGGCCGCGATGATGGCCCGCTTCGGGGTCGACCGCGCGCTGGCGGCCGAGGCCTTCTGGCCGCAACTGCGCGAGGCCGATTCGCTCTGCGCCGACTGCCCGAACGTCCGCCGCTGCGCGCGCCTGCTCAAGTGGGGCGTCCGCGACGACGCGGCCCGGGTCTTCTGCCCCAACGCCGCCCTCTTCGACGAGGTCGCGCGCGCCTGGCGAAGCCGGCCGATGGCGTCATAGTGGCCTCATCAGAGAACGCTGGTGCAACCCCCAACTGTCATTGCCGGGCTTGACCCGGCAATCCATTGAGCCGCTGCACGATGGATGCCCGGATCAAGTCCGGGCATGGCAGCGAAGAAGAACTGAACAGCTCTACCTCCGGCCAGCTTCAGGCCGCCCGCCTATGCCAGCCGATAGCCCCCCGCCAAGTACCGTTCCCGGAAGTCCCGCGTGATGCCGGCCAAGCGGCCGTCGAGGCGCGCGAAGATCTCCGCCTCGATCTCTGCGGGAACGCCCTGGTAGTAGGCCTCGGCGATGGACCCGGCGATGGCGGCCTGGGTGTCGGCGTCGCCGCCGAGGGAGACCGCGAGGCGGACCGCGGACTCGAAGTCGGTCGATTCCAGGAAGGCGAGGATCGCCTCCCCGACCGAGCCGGGGCAGGTCGCATCGAAGCGGTAGTCCGGCCGGAGGTCGTCGAGGCGGCGGTCCAGGTCGTAGGCGAAGTGCGCGTCGAGATAGGCCTTGATCGCCGCCTTGTCCGCGCCGCTGCGGGCGAGGAAGATCGCTGCCGCCACCGCCTTGGCGCCGGCAACGCCGTCGGGATGGTCGTGGGTCACCACGGCGCTGGCCTCGGCCTCGGCCAGGACCGCGTCGAGGTCGTCGTGGACGTAGGCGACCGGGCTCACCCGCATTGCCGAGCCGTTGCCGAAGCTCTGGTAGGGCTCGGCGATCTCGCCCCGGCCCCAGGCGCCGAAGAGGTAGCCGTAGCCGGCCCCGGGATAGTGGCAGTAGAAGACCCGCAGGTTCTCAGCGTAGGGCCGGCCCTGCAGCAGGGCGTCGGCGACGGCGGCGGTCAGTACGGAATCGTCGGTGAAGCGCGAGCCCTCGCTGAACAGCGGGAAGTCCGTCACCTTGACCTGCCTGTGCTCGTAGACCGAGCCGATGACGTCGCCGGCAATGGCGCCGAGCATAGGACCGGGTCTACGCCACCATCACCGTCTCGACCACGATCTCGGGCTCGCAGCGCACCGGGAAGTTCATCGAGTTGGCGATGTAGCACTCGTGGTGGGCGCGCTCGTGCAGGCTGCGGGCCGCCTCCGGGTCGCTCTCGGCGGTGATGGTGACCCGCGGGTGCAGGACCACCTCGGTCATGCGGCCGTTGCCCGGCGCCTCGACCATGGTGCCTTCGGCAGCGTCCTCGTAGGCGGTCACCACCACGCCCTTGACCGCGCAGAGGTGGAGGTACCAGAGCATGTGGCAGGCCGAGAGCGAGACCACCAGCAGATCCTCGGGATTGTGCCGGCTCGGATCGCCCAGGAAGGCAGGATCCGAGGAGCCCTCGATCGGCGGCTTGCCGGCGATCTCGATTCGGTGCGCCCGGGAATAGCTCTTGTAGTCGCGGGTCGGCCCCTCGGCGGCGCCGGTCCAGACGACCTTGGCCTCGTAGCGGTGTTCCTTGCCTCCGGCCATGGCGCCCTCCACTCGAAGTCGTTGAAGGCGGTCAGTCTGAGCCAGGCGCGGCCCGCCGACCAGTGCGGAAATCGCGACCCAGGCTCCCGCCCGGAGCACAGGACCCCAGAAGGGCCTTGCCAGGGCTCGGCGGAGCGGGCTCGATAGCCCTTCGAGCCGAGCCATCGAACCTGCGAGCGCGATCCATGCTGAACCCGGAACTCTTCATCGGCTACCTCCTGGCCACCACGGTCCTGATCCTGATGCCGGGGCCGATCGTCACCCTGGTGGTGGCGAACTCCCTGGCCCACGGCCAGCGCACCGGGCTGGCGACCGTGGCCGGCGCCAGCACCGGCAACGCGGTGCTGGTCGCGGCAGGCGCCTTGGGCCTGACCACCCTGCTGGCCTTGGCCGCCGACGTGCTGACCTGGGTCCGCTGGCTCGGCGTCGCCTACCTGCTCTGGCTCGGCATCAAGGAATGGCGCCGGGCGATCGAAGCTGGACGCGAGGAAAGCCTGCCGGCCGTGCCCAGACCGCGCGGCGTGTTCTGGTACAGCGCAGTGATCGCGATCACCAACCCCAAGACCATCCTGTTCTACGCCGCCTTCTTCCCGCAGTTCCTCGACCCCAGCCTGGCTGCCGGGCCGCAGCTCCTGGCCATGTCGATCGGCTTCATCGTGATCGCGACCACCTTCGACGGGCTCTACGCCCTACTGGCCGGGCGCCTGCGCGACCGCCTGCTGGACCCGAAGCGGGCCCGGATCCGTCACGGCATCACCGGCACGCTGCTGATCGGCACCGGCCTCGGCCTGGCCCTGGCCCGCCGGAGCTGAGGCGGGTGCCGCACCTCGCCCTGCTGCACACCGGCGAGGCCCACGTCGGCGCCTTCGCCGAGCTCTTCGAGGAGATCCTGCCCGAGGCCATGCTGAACCACCTGGTCCGCGAGGACCTGCTGCTGCGGGCCCAGCTCGCCGGCGAGGTGACCCCGGAGATCGCCGCCGAGACCGCGGGTTCCCTGCAGGAGCTGGCCGGTCAGGGCGCCAGGCTGGTGCTTTGCACCTGCTCGACCCTGGGCCCGGCGGTCGAGGCCGCCGCGGCGGAGATCGCGGTCCCGGTGCTGCGGGTCGACCGGCCCCTGGCCGAGGCCGCCGTCGCCGCCGGCGGCCGGCTCCTGGTGGTCGCCGCGCTGGAGACCACCCTGGCGCCGACCCAGGCCCTGCTGAAGGACGCCGCGTCGCGGGCCGGACGCGAGGTCGACCTCGAGGTCCTGAGCCTGCCCGAAGCCTGGGAGGCCTACGAATCCGGCGATCAGGAGGCCTACCGTCGGCAGATCGCCGAGGCGGTGCGGGACGCGGTCGGCAGGGCGGTCGGCAATGGCGCCGGCGGCTTCGACACGGTGGTCCTCGCTCAGGCCTCCATGGCCGAGGCCGTCGAGGACCTCACCGACCTCGGCATTCCCGTGCTCGCCAGCCCGCGCCTCGTCGTTGAGAAGGCCGCCGAGCTTTACCGCAAGAGCGCAGACTGATCGAGCTGATCGCGGGCGAAGTCGCGGCGGTAGCAGGGCTCCTGGCCCCTGCGGTCCTTCTCGAAGCCCGGGAAGTTCCGATAGATCTCTTCCGGCGGCGGCTCCCGGCAGATCAGGTCGCCGTGGATCACCCGGAAGACGTGGTCCTGGCCGTCCGCGGTGCGGAACTGCACCTTGGTCGCGGTGATCTGGTAGTGCCGCACCCCGATCCGCCGGCGCCCGTCGACCAGGATCGCGTCGGGCTGGAACACGATCTTGCGGAAGCTGCGCGAGCCGACCCCCGGCGCGTTGTTCAGCTGCCAGGCGCCGATCAAGGGGTTGCCCGGCTTGACCGGCGGCGGCCCGCCGCAGGCGGCCAGGGCGAGGCAGAGCAGGAGGAGGCAGGGGCTGGCGAGGCGGCGCATGGCGGTCCCGTCTGTGCTTGTCCTCGGGTCCCGGGCGGGCCCGGGCCTATCGGTGGTGCCGCCACGGTTTCGATGCCAGCAGAGGAATATGGCGGCAAGGTGGCCGCTGCTGACAGGAGGCCGTCAGCAGGCGCCGAGATTGCGGCTCGCCCGCGCCGCGCCGGGGCCCTATCAAGGTAGTCTGGGTGACCAATTGCGACGAGGGAGACGCGAACCATGGCTTTGGGCGCGATGAACCACCTGGCCCTGACCCTGAGCGACCTCAAGGCCGCCGAGGAGGGCTTCTACAAGCCGGTGCTGGAGTTCCTCGGCTACGCCAAGGTCGAGGACGTCGAGGGCATGACCCTGTGGTTCTCCGAGACGGCGGCCGCAGCGGTCAACCTCTTCCAGGCGGCCGACGACCTCAAGGACCGGCCGCACGCGCGCTACGCCCCGGGCTTCCACCACTTCGCCTTCTGGGCCGAGAGCCGGGCGCAGGTCGACGCGCTCCATGCGCGGCTGCAGGAGATCGGCGCCACCGTGCTCGACCCGCCGGCCGAGTACGACTACACGCCGGGCTACTACGCCGTCTTCTTCGCCGACCCCGACGGCCTGAAGTTCGAGCTGGTCCACATGCCGCTGCCGGCGTGACGCCCCTCACCCGCTCGCGGCTTGCGCCGCTCCCACCCTCTCCACGGGGAGAGGGATGTGGAGGCTCGGCGAGGCCTATGGCCGAGCCTTAGCCGGAGCCGGGTGAGGGATTGGTCCCTCCGATCCGACAGCGTCCCTTGCCCTCACCCCACCTTCTCGATCAGCTCCGGCAGCTCGCCCAGGTGCGTCACCTTCCGGAAGCGCGCGGCCTCGGCCGGCGGCGGCGCCTGCTCGACCGCCCAGGTCAGCTCGTGGGGCACGTGGACGCCCCAGGCGCCCGCCGCCAGTGCCGGCAGGACGTCGGACTTGAGCGAGTTGCCGACCATCATGCTGCGTGCCGGCCCGTCGCCGTGGCGGCTGAAGGCCTGCCGGTAGGTTTCGGCGGTCTTGTCGCTGACGATCTCGACCGCGTCGAAGAGCTCGCCCAGCCCGGATTGCGCGAGCTTGCGCTCCTGGTCGAAGAGGTCGCCCTTGGTGATCAGGACGATCCGGTAGCGCCCGGCCAGGCCCTCGAGCGTTTCCCGGGCATGCGGCAGGACCTCGATGGGATGGCGCAGCAGCTCGCGGCCGGCGTCCAGGATCTGGGCAATCGCCGTGGCCGGCACCCGGCCTCCGGTGACCTCGATCGCCGTCTCGATCATCGACAGGGTGAAGCCCTTGATACCGAAGCCATAGTGGCCGAGGTTGCGCTTCTCGGCCTCGAGCAGCCGCTCCGAAAGATGGTCCGGCTCGGCGTGATCGGCCAGCAGCGCGGTGAAACGCGCCTCGGTCAGGCGGTAGTACTGCTCGTTCTGCCAGAGCGTGTCGTCGGCGTCGAAGCCGATCGCGGTCAGGGCATGGGCGGGCATGGTCATCCCTGCGTCGAATCGCGAGCGAGGCTTTGGTCGTGTCCCCCTTCAAGCGCGAAGTCAAGACGTGCGGCGCCCATGAAGGCAAGCTCGCCCCTGGCCGAAGCGGCCCCGGCGGGGCTAGCGCACTTCCCGATCAGACGCATTCGCGTCTGGCCGGGAGTAGTGCGCTAATACCTTGAAGTTCGGGCATTACATCCGACCAGATGGATCGCAGAGCGATTCCATCTGATCGGATAATGCCCTAGGTTGGTACCATGAAAGCCCTCTTCTTCACGCTGGTCATCGTCGCCGCAATGATCACCCTCGGCGTCCTGGTGACCGGGATCCTCGCCATGGCCCGCGGCGGCGACTTCAACCGCAAGCACTCCAACCGCCTGATGCGCCTGCGCGTCGTCGCCCAGTGCATCGCCTTGGTCCTCTTCGCCATCGCCATGATGATCAAGGAATGAGCCGGCCCCTGCGGCCGGAAGGCCTTCAGTCGCTCGGCCCGGCGTAGTCCTCGCAGCCCTCGCTCAGCGCGAAGCAGGCCAGGCGCACGGTCTTGGGGATCGTCACCGGCTCGCCGTCACGTTCGCCCTTCTCGTAGTACTGAACGACCCGGCGCTTCAGGCCCAGCGCCTCGGCCGCCTCCTTCTGCGACAGACCGAGCGACTTGCGCCAGATCCGGAAGGAGCCGGGCTCCATCACCAGGTCCAGCTCGCCGGCCTTCGCCCTATATTTCTTGTCTTTGCGCGTCACCGCCACGCCTCCTGCATGACCCTGAGCCAAATACAGAGATGTGCACGCTGTGCGCTTTTACCCCTTGCAATGACGCACCGGGTGCGCATAAAGTACAGCAGAAGCGCACTGAGTGCGCCACAAGATTCTGTCCAGGACGGAGCCGGGAAAGGACCGCGCCCATGGCCAAGAAGGGCAAAGACGCCAAGAAGGACAAGAGCAAGGCGGCCGTCGCCAAGCTCAGCAAGCAGGTCACGCGCCTGCAGGCCAGCGTGGCCGACCTCAAGAAGGAGGTGGCGGCACTGCGTGGCGCCAGGACGGCGGCCAAGGCCTCGGCCAGGAAAGCGCCGGTGAAGAGAGCGCCCGCCAAGAAAGCGCCGGCCAAGAAAGCGCCGGCCCGAACCAGCGCGGCCAAGACCCCGGCCCGCGGGACGGCGGCCAAGACCTCGGTGCGCAGCACGGCGGCGAAGCGGCCCCGGACTGCGGCGAAGCCGCCGGCGAGCCGCGCAACGACGACCAAATAGCCGCACTCCATCAAGGACCCGCGAAGCGGGCGCATCGGAGGTGGCAAAAAAAACAGCGGAGGAAGGCAGTTCAAGGTCGCAATAGGGAGCCGCAAAGGAGGGCTCAGCTGTGTTGACCCTGATGAACTACTGGAACGCTGTCTGGCGCAGCAACCTCGCCGAGATCGAAAACTCCTTCCGCCGCCACAGCGAAGCGGAAGACCAGGCCTTTCAGCGCCAGCTCCGGCGACCGCTGAGCCCCGGATGGCAGCAGCAACGCTTCCTTCGCTACAGGCCGCCTGGACCCCCGGCCAACCACTGACCTTCGGCACAGGTCGAAGCTGACGGAAGGCGCCGGCCTCGGTCAGGGCTGAGGCACTCCCTCCCTCCGTCCCTGCGCGCCTTTGGGCAAGCCCCTTGCCGAACCGCAGGGCGCGGGGCCAGTATCGCCGCGTAACGCTCGGCCGCCGACCGAACGGCGCCAGCGCGGCGTTGCGGCGGTATTGGCAAGGGGAGGCTCGGCATGGTGCGGCTGACGCGTATCTACACCCGCGGAGGCGACGGGGGCGAGACCTCGCTGGGCAGCGGCGCGCGCGTCGCCAAGCACGACCTGCGGGTCGCCGCCTACGGCACGGTCGACGAGGCCAACGCCGCCATCGGCCTGGCCCGCCTCCACACTGCCGACGACGCCGACGAGACCCTGGCGCGGGTCCAGAACGACCTCTTCGACCTGGGCAGCGACCTCTGCACGCCCGAGCAGGAGAATCCGAAGCATCCGCCGCTGCGCATGACCGCGGAACAGGTCGAGCGCCTGGAGCAGGAGATCGACCGGCTCAACGTCGACCTCGAGCCGCTGACCTCCTTCGTGCTGCCGGGCGGCCGGCCGGCGGCCGCCTACCTGCACCTGGCCCGCACCGTAACCCGGCGCGCCGAGCGCGAGATGACCGCCCTGGCGGCGGTCGAGACCGTCAACCCGGAGGCCCTGCGCTACATCAACCGCCTGTCCGACCTGCTCTTCGTCCTGTCGCGGCACGAGAACGACCTCGGAGCCGCCGATGTCCTGTGGATACCCGGGAAAAATCGCTGAATCGCAGGCCGTTACGCCGCTCCGGCGAGAATTGACAGCCGCTTTCCCTTAAGTCTATTGTGCGACTGCGAAAAACCAAGGGACGCTGCGGCCTTGCGGGCCGTGCCGACTCTCCCTCGTCATTCGGTTCCAACGAATTTAGCCAATCGGGGCAGGCTGGGCGATGAAGCTACTCGTACCCGTCAAGCGGGTCATCGACTACAACGTGAAAATCCGGGTCAAGCCGGACCAGACCGGGGTCGAAACGCAGAACGTCAAGATGGCGATGAACCCCTTCTGCGAGATCGCGGTCGAAGAGGCGATCCGCATGAAGGAGGCCGGCGTCGCCAGTGAGGTCATCATCTTTTCCGCCGGCACGGCCCAGTCCCAGGAGACCATCCGCACAGGCCTGGCGATGGGCGGCGACCGCGGCATCCTGGTCGAGAGCGATACCCCGCTGGAGCCCCTGGCCGTGGCCAAGCTCCTGAAGGCGGTGGTCGAGCGCGAGGGCCCGGAGATTGTCCTGCTCGGCAAGCAGGCCATCGACGGCGACAACAATCAGACCGGCCAGATGCTGGCCGCCCTGCTCGGCTGGTCCCAGGGCACCTTCGCCTCCAAGGTCGAAAAGGCGGACGGCAGCCTCAAGGTCACGCGAGAGGTCGACGGCGGTCTCGAGACTCTCGACCTCAAGCTGCCGGCGGTGGTCAGCGTCGACCTCCGGCTCAACGAGCCGCGCTACGCCTCGCTGCCCAACATCATGAAGGCCAAGAAGAAGCCCATCGAAACCCTGTCGCCGGCCGACCTCGGCGTCGACGTCACGCCGCGCGTCCAGGTCCTCAAGGTGGTCGAGCCGCCGGCCCGCGAGGCCGGGGTAAAGGTGGGTTCCGTCACCGAGCTGGTCGACAAGCTG
Source organism: Kiloniellales bacterium (assembly GCA_030066685.1). Classification (NCBI taxonomy): domain Bacteria; kingdom Pseudomonadati; phylum Pseudomonadota; class Alphaproteobacteria; order Rhodospirillales; species Kiloniellales bacterium. The sequence continues at coordinate 12,682 of JASJBF010000039.1, forward strand.
AAGAACGAAGCGAAGGTGATCTGATGAGCATCCTGGTCATTGCCGAGCACGACAACGCCGAGCTCAAGCCCTCGACCCTGCACACCGTGACGGCGGCGGGCGCGCTGGGCGGCGAGATCCACGTCCTGGTCGCCGGCAAGGGCTGCGCCGGTGTCGCCGAGGCCGCCGCCAAGGTGGCCGGCGTCGCCAAGGCCCTGCACGCTGAGGCCGATGCCTACGAGCACCAGCTGGCCGAGAACCTGGCACCGCTGGTCGCCAAGCTGGCCGAGGGCTACGGCCACGTCCTGGCGCCGGCGACGACTTTCGGCAAGAACGTCATGCCGCGGGCGGCCGCGCTGCTCGACGTCCAGCAGATTTCCGACATCAGCGGCGTCGAGGGCCCGGACACCTTCGTGCGCCCGATCTATGCCGGCAACGCCCTGGCGACCGTTCAGTCGGGCGACGCGATCAAGGTGATCACGGTCCGCTCGACCGCCTTCGACGCCGCCGCCGCCGAGGGCGGCGCGGGCACGGTCGAGGCCGTCGAGGCGACCGGCGACAGCGGCCTCGCCAGCTTCGTCGGCCAGGAGCTGACCAAGTCCGAACGGCCGGAGCTAACCTCGGCGCGGATCGTCATCTCCGGCGGCCGCGGCATGCAGAGCGGCGACAACTTCGCTATGCTGGAGAAGATCGCCGACAAGCTGGGCGCCGCGGTCGGCGCCTCGCGCGCCGCGGTCGACGCCGGCTTCGTGCCCAACGACTACCAGGTCGGCCAAACCGGCAAGGTCGTGGCCCCGGACCTCTATGTCGCGATCGGCATTTCCGGCGCGATCCAGCACCTGGCCGGCATGAAGGACTCCAAGGTGATCGTCGCGATCAACAAGGACGAGGAGGCGCCGATCTTCCAGGTCGCCGACTACGGCCTGGTCGCCGACCTCTTCCAGGCGGTTCCGGAGCTGGAGCAGGAGCTGGACAAGCTGGGGGCCTGACGGGGCCGCAGGCTGGCCCCCTCCGGGCCGGCCGCAGAGGCGCGAAAGGGATGATCGGACTGCCATGACAAACACAGCCGAAAGCGAAAACCTGTCGCCGGTGCCCGAGTTCCGGACCGTCGGCGTCATCGGTGCCGGCCAGATGGGCAGCGGCATCGTCCACGTCTGCGCGCTGGCCGGCTACGACGTCTGCCTGTCCGACCTCAGCGAGGAACAGCTCGACAAGGCGCTGGCCAGCATCGACCGCAACATGGAGCGCCAAGTCGGCAGCGGCAAGATCACCAAGGACGACAAGGCCGCGGCCCTGGGCCGGATCAAGACCGGCACGAGCTACGACATCTTCGGCGATTGCGACATCGTGATCGAGTGCGCGGTGGAGAACGAGGAGATCAAGCGCACCATCCTCAAGGACCTCTGCGCCAGCGTCCGCCCCGACACGGTGATTGCGACCAACACCTCGTCGATCTCGATCACCCGCCTGGCCGCGATCACCGACAGGCCGGGCCGCTTCATCGGCATGCACTTCATGAACCCGGTGCCGGTGATGGAGCTGATCGAGCTGATCCGCGGCATCGCGACCGAGGAGGAGACCTTCACCGCGGTCCGCGAGATGGCGCTGCGCCTCGGCAAGACTCCGGCTTCAGCCGAGGACTTCCCGGCCTTCATCGTCAACCGCATCCTGCTGCCGATGATCAACGAGGCGGTCTACACCCTCTATGAGGGCGTCGGCTCGGTCGAGGCGATCGACACCGCGATGAAGCTGGGCGCCCGGCACCCGATGGGCCCGCTGGAGCTGGCCGACTTCATCGGCCTCGACACCTGTCTGGCGGTCATGCACGTGCTCTATGATGGCTTGGCCGATTCCAAGTACCGGCCCTGCCCGCTCCTGGTGAAGTACGTCGAGGCCGGCTGGGTCGGCCGCAAGTCCGGCCGCGGCTTCTACGACTACAGCGGCGACACTCCGGTCCCAACCCGCTGAGCGGCCTGTCACTCGGACGGTGACGCCCCTCACCCGCTCGCGGCTTTCGCCGCTCCCACCCTCTCCCCTGGGGAGAGGGTTGCGCAGGCTTGGCGAGGCGTGAGCCGAGCTTAGCCGAAGCTGGGTGAGGGGAAGTGTCTCACCCTTCATCCGTTGCGCCCGGCAGCCCCGCGTTCTCGCGCCGGACCAGGTAGAAGCGGATCAGCTCGACCGCCTCGGGCCCGTCCCATTCGAGCGGGCCTTCGATCCCGCCCAGAACCCGGCCGCGGTCGTCGATCAGCATCGAGGTCGGCAGGCCGCCGACGCCCATGGCACGGGCAAAGTCGCCCTTGGGGTCGAGGAAAATCTCCAGGTTGTCGAGACCCCGCTCCCGGTAGAAGGGCTCGGCCGCGGCCAGCCCCTTGCGGTCCTGGGAGACCGCCATGACCAGCAGCCCCTCGGGGCCGAGCTTGGCCTGCAGCCGGTCGAGGGAGGGCATCTCGCGCACGCAGGGCGCGCACCAGGTGGCCCAGAAGTTGACCAGCACGACCCGGCCCCGGAAGTCCGCCAGGCCGACCTCGCCGCCGAAGGCGTCGGTTACGACCGCGTCCTGCGGCGCTGGTGCGGGTTGCTCCAAGAGTATAAAATTATCCGCGAGCAAGCCCTCGAGCGGGGGCGTCTCCTCCGCGCGGATCCTTTCGAAGCCCGCGGTCAGAAGGATCGCGGCCGAGAGGACCAGCGCGAGGGCGAGGCCCGCCGGGAGGGTGTTTTTTGTCATGACGTTGCGCATTCTGGATCCTGGCCTCCTATGACCGCAAAGGCGAAGCCGACATCAGCCGCAAGCGGCGCCACCCCGGGCGCGCGGGACGCCGCCCCGAACCCCCTGTGGGGCGGCCGCTTCGCCCTGGGCCCGGACGCCGTGATGGAGCGGATCAACGCCTCCATCGACTTCGACCGGCGACTCTACGCCCAGGACATCGAGGCCTCCAAGGCCCACTGCCGCATGCTGGCGGCCCGGGGCATCGTCTCCGAGGAAGATGGGGCGGCGATACTGGCCGGTCTAGACACCATCCGCCAGGAGATCGAGGACGGCCGCTTCACGTTTTCGTCAGCGCTGGAAGACATCCACATGAACGTGGAGGCCCGGCTCAAGGAGCTGATCGGCGAGGCGGCCGGCCGCCTGCACACCGCGCGCTCGCGCAACGACCAGGTCGCCACCGACTTCCGGCTCTGGCTGCGCGACGCCTTGGACCGGCTCGACGACGGCCTCAAGGTCCTGCAGTCCGCCCTGATCGACCACGCCGAGGCCGAGGCGGCCACGGTGATGCCCGGCTACACCCATCTCCAGGCCGCGCAGCCCGTCACCCTGGGCCACCACCTGCTGGCCTACGTCGAGATGCTGGGCCGCGACCGCGGCCGCCTGGCCGACGCCCGCAAGCGCCTGAACGAATGCCCGCTGGGCGCGGCGGCGCTGGCCGGCACCTCCTTCCCCATCGACCGGCACGCGACCGCCGCCGCCCTGGGCTTCGAGCGGCCCTGCGCGAACTCGATCGACGCCGTCTCGGACCGCGACTTCGCGTTGGAGTTCCTGGCCGCCGGAGCGATCCTCGCCATGCACCTCTCGCGCCTCTGCGAAGAGCTGGTCCTGTGGTGCAGCGAGGGCTTCCGCTTCGTCGCCCTGTCCGACGCCTTCACCACCGGCAGCTCGATCATGCCGCAGAAGAAGAACCCGGACGCCGCCGAGCTGATCCGCGGCAAGGCCGGCCGGGTGGTCGGCGCCCTGGTCGCCCTGGTCACGGTGATGAAGGGACTGCCGCTGTCCTACGGCAAGGACATGCAGGAGGACAAAGAGCCGGTCTTCGACGCCGCCGACACCCTGGAGCTGGCGGTGGCCGCGACCGCCGGGATGATCCGCGACATGAAGCCGGAGCGTAACAATCTGGCGGCGGCGACCGCCAAGGGCTATATCACCGCCACGGACCTGGCCGACTGGCTGGTCCGGGCGCTGGGCCTTCCGTTCCGTGAGGCCCATCACGTCACTGGCGCCATCGTCAAGGCGGCCGAAGCGCAGGGCTGCGACATCGCCGCGCTGCCGCTCGACAGTCTGCAAGGGATCGAGCCGCGCATAACCGGGGAGGTTTTCGAGGTCTTGAGCGTCGAGAAGGCGGTGGCCAGCCGCAGGTCCTTCGGAGGCACTGCGCCCGGAAACGTTCGCGCTGCGGCCCGGGCCGCGCGGGAGCGCTTCCTGTGAGCCCGTCGCGCGCCCTCCTGACGGCGGGCCTGTTGGGCCTGCTGGTTGCGCTGGCTGCCTGCGGCAAGCGCGGCGGCACGATCCCGCCGGAAGGCACCACCTTCCCCCGGACGTATCCGGCGCCGCGCTATGTCCTGCCCGAAGCGGTCGATGCCGACGCCGGGGTCGAGCCGGAGCCGGCCACCCTGTCGACGCCGCCCGCAGAGGACCTGCAGTTCCTGCCCACCGAGAGAAGGCGGATCCAAACCCGGACCTTCGAGCCGGCGCCGACGCCGCTGCCGTCAACGACGCCAACGCCGGCAGATCCGGAAACACCGGAATGACCGCCTTCGCCTATCGTGACGGCGCGCTCTGCGCCGAGGCCGTGCCACTGGAGGAGATCGCGGCCGCCGTGGGCACGCCGGCCTACGTCTACAGCTCGGCCGCGGTCGAAGGCGCCTACCGCGACTTCGCGGGGGCTCTCGGCGACCTGCCGGCGACCATCTGCTACGCGGTCAAGGCCAACGGCAACCTGGCGCTGATCGCTACCCTGGGCCGGCTCGGCGCCGGTGCCGACGTGGTCTCCGAGGGCGAACTGCGCCGGGCCCTGGCGGCCGGGATCCCGGCCGAGAAGATCGTCTTCGCCGGAGTCGGCAAGACGGCGGACGAGCTCGCCTTCGCCCTGGACCGAGGCATCCTGCAGTTCAACGTCGAGTCCCTGCCGGAGCTCGAGCTGCTCAACCGCATCGCGCTGGAGACGGGCCGCCCGGCCCCGGTCGCGCTGCGCATCAATCCGGACGTCGACGCCGGGACCCACGCCCACATCTCGACCGGCCGCGCCGACCACAAATTCGGCATCGACATCGGCCAGGCGCCGGCGATCTTCGCCCGGGCGCGCGACCTGGCCGGGATCTCGCTGCAGGGCATCGCGGTCCACATCGGCTCCCAGCTGCTCGACCTCGCGCCCTACCGCGCGGCCTTCGCCCGGCTGGCGGCGCTCTACGGCGAATTCCAGGCCGCGGGCTATCCCCTGCGCCGGCTCGACCTCGGCGGCGGCCTGGGCATCGTCTACCGCAGCGAGGAGCGCCCGGACCTGCGCGCCTATGCCGGTATCGTGCGCGAGGCGACCGCGGGCCTCGACGCCGAGCTGATCTTCGAGCCCGGACGCATGCTGGTCGGCAACGCCGGGGTCCTGCTGACCCGGGTCATCTATCTTAAGGAGGGCTCGAGCCGGCGCTACGCCATCGTCGATGCGGCGATGAACGACCTGATCCGGCCGATGCTCTACGAGGCCTGGCACGAGATCCTGCCGGCGCGCGAGGCGGCCGCCGGGACTGAACCGCTGCCGGTCGACATCGTTGGGCCGATCTGTGAGACCACCGACACCTTCGCCCGGGCGCGCGCCCTGCCGCCGCTGGCCGCCGGCGACCTGCTCACGATTTGTTCAGCCGGCGCCTATAGTGCCGTAATGTCGTCAAGTTATAATGCGAGGTTACCGGCTCCGGAGGTATTGGTGCACGGCGATCGTTTTGCAGTGGTCCGGCCCAGGCTGGATCATGAGGTCCTTATCGGCCAAGATCGGATGCCGGACTGGCTGGACGAATCGCCCCGGCGTATTGCGAGGAGTGGCCTGACGTGACGCTGTTCAAGGCCCGATCGAAGGCCCCGCGGAAGCCTGCCGGCTCCGCTTCCGACGACGGCCCGCCGCTGCTGGCGGCCCGGCTTCGCACCGCCCAGGCCGTGCTGTTTTGGGAGACGCTGTGGCCCAGGCTCTGGCCCCTCGCCGGCCTGGCCGGCCTGTTCCTGGCCCTGGCCCTGCTCGATTTCCTGCCGGCCTTGCCAGCCTGGGCCCACGGTCTGGTGCTCACGGGCTTCCTCGGTGCGGCGGCCTTCGTCCTTTGGCGGGCCCTGCACCGGCTGCGCTGGCCGGCCCTGGCGGCCGCCCGACACCGGGTGGAACGGGACAGCGGCCTCGACCACCGGCCCCTGACCGGCCTTGAGGACCACCTGGCCTCCGGCGCGCGCGATGCCGCCACTTCGGCCTTGTGGGACCTACACCGCCGGCGCCTGCTGGCCCAGGTCGCCAGGCTGCGGCTCGGCCTGCCGCGCGCCTCTCTGGTCAAGGCCGATCCCCTGGGCCTCAGGGTCCTTGTGATCCTGCTGCTGGTGGTCGCGGCGATCGACGGCCGCGACGACTGGCAGGACCGGCTGGCCCGGGCCTTCCTGCCCCAGGCCGCCGCGGCAGCGGCCCTGGCCAGCGGGCTCGACGTCTGGATCACACCGCCGGAGTACACCGGCCTGCCGCCGCTGCTGCTCGACAGGGACCAGGAGCCCAAGGCCACGGTCACCGTGCCGATCGGCAGCCAGTTGCTGGCCCAGGTCCAGGGCGGCCGCGGCCAGCCCAGCCTGCGCCTCGGCGAGGAGGAGACCGCCTTCGAGAGCTTCGGCGGCGACGCCTACCGAATCAGCCGCGAGATCACGGCCGGCGCGCGGCTCGAGATCCTGCAGGCCGGCCGGCCGCTGGCCGCCTGGCCGATCCAGATCCTGCCGGACAACCCGCCTGAGATCGAGTTCCTGAGCCCGCCGGCCGGCCGCGAGCGCAACGCCCTGCGTCTGGAATTCGGCGCCGCCGACGACTACGGCTTGGCGACGACCACGGCCGAGATCCGGCGCCTCGACGCCGACCCCGAGAGCGAGCCGCTGGTGCTCGAACTCCCGCTGCCGGGACCCCACCTCAAGACCGCCGAGAGCGTCAGCTATCACGACCTGACCCCGCACCCCTGGGCCGGCCTGCAGGTCGAGATCAAGCTCCTGGCCCGCGACGCCCTGGGCCAGGTCGGGCGCAGCGACCCGGTGCACACCGTGCTGCCCGAGCGCATCTTCAATCATCCGGTGGCGCGCGCCCTGGTCGAGCTGCGCAAGCAGCTAACTTTGGAGCCGGAGCGCCGCTTCCCGGTGATCCAGGTGCTGCGCGAACTCTATGAGCGGCCGGATCACTATTTCCACGACTTCGTCGTTGCCCTTGCGATTCGCTCTGCCGAGCGGCGCCTGGGGCTCGATCCTTCGGACGAGGCGGTGCCCGAAGTCCAGAAGCTGATGTGGGACACCGCCCTCAGGATCGAGGAGGGCGAGCTGGCCCTGGCCGAGGCGGACCTGCGCGAGATCCAGGAAGAACTACAGAAAGCCCTGGCCGAAGGCGCCCCCGACGAGGAGATCCAGGAGCTGTTGAACCAGCTCGAGCAGGCCATGGACCGCTTTCTCAGCGAGCTGAGCGAGCAGCTCATGCAGGACCTCGGCGAGCGCGGCGGCGAGCTTCCGGAGATGGACAGCGCCGACCAGCTGGTCAGCTCCGAGGACCTGCAGAGCCTGATCGAGGCCGCCCGGGAGCTGGCGCGCTCCGGTCAGATGGACGCCGCCCGCGAGATGCTGGCCCAGCTGCGCGAGCTCTTGGAGAACCTGCGCGCCAACCCCTTCGCCCAGCAGATGGACGACGCCAACCGCCAGGCAATGCAGATGATGCAGGAGATGGAGCGGATGATCGACGAGCAGCAGCAGCTGCTCGACCGCAGCTTCGACCGGGCGCAGCGCCAGGAGCAGTTCGATCCGCAGCGCATGGGACGGGAGAACAGCAACGATGCCCAGCGGCAGGAAAGCCTGCGCCGCGCCCTGGGCGAGATGATGCGCCAGTTGGGCGACGCCCTCGGCGAGATCCCCCAGCCGCTGGGCAACGCCGAGCAGGCGATGCGCGGCGCGGTCGAGTCTCTGGAGCGGGGCGAGCCCGGCAAAGCGACCGGCCCGCAGGGCGAGGCGCTCGACCAGATGCAGCAGGGCATGCAGTCCATGGTCGAGGCGATGATGCAGCAGATGGGGCAGGGCAGCGGCGGGCGCGCCGGCGCCTTCGGCTGGCAGCCGGGCACCGACCGGGATCCCTTGGGGCGCAGTCCGGCCGGCCAGGGCCTCGACAACCTGGGCGGGGTCGAGATCCCCGATCAGATGGAGATGCGCCGGGTCCGCGAGATCATGCAGGAACTGCAGCGCCGGGCCGGCCAGCCCAGCCGGCCGCGCTTCGAGCGCGACTACATCGACCGCCTGCTGCGGCGCTTCGACTGACGCACTCCCCGATCAGACGCCTTGGAACTCGGGCAGGTCCCGGCCGGAGGCCTTCGCGCGTTTTCGGAATCAGCTCCGTGGGTTTCCGGAGGCCAGGGTCTCGTCGACCACCCGGCAGATCTCGGCGAGGGTGAAGGGCTTCGGGATCACCCGGTGGATCAATTCCTCAAGGTTGTGCGCCTTCTGCCGCTCCGCGGAAAAGCCCGACATCATCAGGATCCGCATGTCCGGATGGTCCCGGGCGGCCTTGAGCGCCAGGGCGATCCCGTCCAGGCCCGGCATGACGATATCGGTGAGCAAGAGGTCGAAGGCCCCATCGCTCAGGGCTTCGAGCGCCGCGACACCGTCATCGACCGCGACGACCTCATGGCCCCGATGGTTCAAGGCCCGCGCGACGAAGCGGCGCACGGCAGGGTCGTCTTCCGCGATCAGGATCCGCGGCATGGGCCTCCACACTCGACTCGATTGAACCTGCACTTCTCTTCCGATACCGGCCGATCGCCGGGCGACGCTGCCCTAGACGGCGCACCACCGCGCCTCGCCAAAGCAGAATATCTCTGTGAATTTCCTCCCAAATTTGCCGGGCTTCCCAGCCGCTGCAGGATTGAGTCAAATTTCTTAAGCACGCGTTAAGCTGGCGCGGAGAGAGTGACTCTGATCAGCCTACGATGAAGTACCGCCCTCGGGTGAATTAGAATCAGTAAAAACTACTATTGCTTGTCTGGCGGTGCCTCGGCAACAAAATTGATCGTGAGCTCGGTCGCGCCGTCCGGCGGACTCTGGGCCAAGGTGGAAAAGGTGGTCCGCTCGCCGGGCGAGAGGTTCTTGACGTCGGTCGAGAAGTACCAGGCCGCCAGCTCCTGGCCGGAAGCGTCGTGCAGGCTGGCGCGCAGGGTCGGAACCGGGCGCTCGCTTTCCGAGACGTTGGCGACCACGCCCTCGATGATCAGGCGGCGCTGGCCGTCGAAGGTGCGTCGCACCGAAGTCACGTCCTGAAGGGCCAGCCCCTGGCCCGGCGCCTCGGCGCCGATCCCGAAGAGCTCGTAGAAGCGCGCAGCCTCCGGCAGGGCGACGACGATCGCTTCGCGGCCGAGCCAAAGAGCTCCGACCAGGATCACCACGACCGCGGCGAAGGCTCCCCAGGCCACCAGCCGGCCCCGGCCCCCGCTGCCGCGTCGGGCGCGGTTTCGCAGGGCCGCCGCGCTGCGCCGCCGCACGCCTCGAATCGCATCGCGCTCGCTGTACTCGGGCTCCGCCTCGACCGGGCCGACCTCGACCGGCCCCTGCGGCGGCGGCTGGGCATCGTTCTCCACGGTGGGCAGCTGACGCCATGTATGGCCGCAGCTGCCACAGCGGACCTTGCGTCCCGCCGGGCCAATCAACTCCGTGTTGATCGTGAAGCGGGCGCTACAGCTAGGACAAGTCAGAATCATCCGGCCAGCCAGCCAAAGTGGCCTAAATCCTTAATCTTATAGGATTCTTGACCTTCGTAGACAAGACGACAGCTGCACGGCAAGCGCCCTTGCTTCCAGTTTGATCCCGAAATGCCCCCCTCCACGCTCGTCCCCGGCCAACCACGCCCGCCAGCAGAGGTTCCTGCCGAGTCTCGCTTGAGAATCCGAACGGACAGCACGCGAATCGCCCGCCGGTCCGTCTTGAGCTTGACACATTTGACGGCGAGTCTGAAAGCGGTGGTCTGAGGGTCGAATGTTATCGCGTCGCGCTTTACGGCGGCGCGGGGGGTGTGCGATGCTGCGCCGCCCGCGTGAGGAGACGTCTCTTGGTCCGATTTGAAGACGCCGGTTTTCGCTACGGCTCCGGTCCTTTCGTCTTTCAGGACGCGACGTTTCATTTGGAGCCCGGCTCTTTTCACTTCGTTCTGGGAGCCAGCGGCGCCGGCAAGTCCTCCTTGCTGAAGCTGATGTACTTGGCCCTGTCGCCGACCCTCGGGCGGGTGAGCCTCTTCGGGCGCAGCGTGTCCGAGCTCAGCCGCAACGAGCTCGCCAACATGCGCCGCCGGATCGGCGTGATCTTCCAGGATTTCCGCCTGCTCGACCACCTCTCCGCAATGGAGAACGTCGCCCTGCCCCTGCGCGTCTCGGGCCAGCACGACGAGCGCGTTCAGCAGCACGTCATTGAGCTTCTGGCCTGGGTCGGACTGGCCGAGCAACTGCAGGCCCTGCCGCCGACCCTGTCGGGCGGCGAGCAGCAGCGCGTCGCCATCGCCCGCGCGGTCATCGGGCGGCCCAGCCTGCTGATCGCCGACGAGCCGACCGGCAACGTCGACGACCGCATCGCGGTCCGCCTGCTCTATCTCTTCGAGGAACTCAACAAGATGGGCACGACGGTGGTCATCGCGACCCACAACGAAGGCCTCGCCGCCCGCTTCGCCCAGCCCATCCTGCGGCTCCAGGACGGCCAGGTCCGCTACGTCGCGCCCGGCTACCGGCGCAGCTTCAGCCTTGCCAGGGGGAGCGGAAGCTGAATGGCTTCGGCGCACCTGGATGTGCCCTTCGACCGTGACGGCTCGGCACGCTTCCTGCCCTGGTTGATCGGCTTCATGGTCTACCTGGCCGCCCTGTCGCTGGTCAGCGCGCTCGCCATGAACAAGATCCTCGACCGCTGGGACCGCGGCCTGGCCGGCCAGCTCACCCTGCAGATCCCGCCGCCGGAGCCGACCGAAGCGCCGACGAAGCGGGAGCGGCGCCTGGACCGGGCGATCGACATCCTGACCAGCACCGCCGGCGTCACCGGGGCCGTGGTCATGGACCCGGCGGACATGAACAAGCTGCTGGTGCCCTGGCTCGGCGAAGGCGCGCTGGAGCAGGGCCTGCCGCTGCCGGACCTGATCGCGGTGCAACTCGATCCCTCGGCGCCGCCGGATCTCGACGCGCTGCAGCTCAGGCTGTCCGAAGCGGTGCCCGGGATTGAGAGCGACAGCCACCAGGCCTACTTGTCCCGTCTGCTCGGCCTGACCCGCTCGATCCAGATCGTCGCCGCGGTGGTGGTCCTGCTGGTCGGCCTCTCCGCGGTCCTGGCCGTGGTCTTCGTGACCAACACCGGGCTGTCCATCCACCGCCATGTGATCGAGGTGCTCCACATGATCGGCGCGCACGACGACTACGTGGCGCAGCAGTTCCAGCGCTACGCCTTCAAGCTCGGCCTGCGCGGCGGGTTTCTGGGCTTGGTCCTCGCGGTGCCGACCGTGCTGCTGGTCGGACGCCAGTTCGGCGCCAGCGAGGTGACCCTGCTGCCGGACCTGGCGCTGTCGCCCGTGGACTGGGCCGCGGTCGCCCTGCTGCCGCTGATCGCGGCGGTGATCGCGATGATGACCGCGCGCTTTACCGTGCTCCGGACGCTGGTCCAGCTGCTCTAGGCTCCCGGACGAGGCACCAGCGCCCACGACCTTGGCTCCCAGACATGGCCGGCGAACCCGACTCCCTCAAGACCTCGACCCCGCGGCAGCGGCTGCTCCGCATCCTGGCGCTGCTCGGCCTGCTCGCGGCGGTCTGGACCGCCGGCCTGTTCTGGTTCGCCGCGACCCTTGAGACCAAGCCGGAACTCAGCGACCGCCGCACCGACGCCATCGTCGTCCTGACCGGCGGCAGCCTCCGGGTCGAGCAGGGTATCGAGCTGCTGTCCCGCGGCCTGGCCGAGAAGCTCTTCGTCTCCGGCGTTGCCCAGGGCGTCGACGTCAAGCAGCTGCTCAAGGTCTCCCGGGAGGCTCCCGAGGATCTCTCCTGCTGCATCGCCCTGGGCTACGAAGCCGACGACACCGCCGGCAACGCACGCGAGACCGCCGACTGGATGCAGGCCCAGGGCTATGCGTCCCTGCGCCTGGTCACCGCCGCCTATCACATGCCGCGCAGCCTGCTGGAGTTCCGCCGGACCATGCCGGAGGTCGAGATCCTGCCGCATCCGGTCTTCCCGGCCCACGTCAAGCAGGAGGACTGGTGGCGCTGGCCGGGCAGCACCAACCTGCTGGTGTCCGAATACAGCAAGTACCTGATCGCCAGGATTCGCGCCGCCCTCGTGCCGGTCGCAAAATGACGCGGCTTCGCTCGCTGCTGTTCAACGCCGTGTTCCTGCTGTGGAGCGTCGTCATGCATCTGGCGACCCTGCCGCTGCTGTTCGGCCCTGGGCGCGCGATCTACCTGATGGGCTGGATCTGGGTTCGCGGCAGCCTGCTGCTGCTGGGCGCGATCTGCGGCCTCCGCTACCGGGTCGAGGGCTGGGAGAACTTGCCCGACCAGCCGGTGATCATCGCCGCCAAGCACCAGTCGATCTGGGAGACCATCGCCTTCTGCCACGTCTTCCGGCGCCCAGTCTTCGTGCTCAAGCAGGAGCTGCTTCGGATCCCCTTCTACGGCTGGTACCTGAATCGCACGGGCATGATCGCCATCGACCGCGACGGCGGCGCACGCGCCCTGCGCCGCATGATCGCCGAGGCGCGGGAACGGCTCGACGACGGCAAGCACATCGTCATTTTCCCCGAGGGGACCCGCACCGAGCCCGGGCAGCGGCGCCCCTACCACCCCGGGGTCGCGGCGCTCTACAAGCAGCTCGACGTGCCGGTGCTGCCGGTCGCGCTCAACTCCGGTCTCTACTGGCCGGCCCGAAGCTTCCGGCAGCGGCCCGGGGTGATCACGGTCAGGCTGCTGCCGCCGCTGCCGCCCGGTCTCGACCGCCGGGAGTTCATCGCCCGCCTTGAGCAGGCCATCGAAGACACCAGTCGGGCGCTGCTGCCGGGCCGCCCGCACAGGACTGCGGCGATGCCTGTGGATAACTCTGTGGGCAAATCCTAAGCCCCCGGGGCGCCTGCGCTTTCCGGCCGCACGCCGGAGAACAAGAGCCGAACCCTGCGTTGACCCGCCTCGCTGCCGGGCCTAACTTCGGGGCGCCGGAGTGGTCCGGGGAAGATCCGTGTAGTTCCCGGAATTCCTGACCTTCGTGCGGAGCGACCTGCTCCGACGACCGATATATCGGGGTGGAGCCGAGGTGACACCGGGAATCAGCGCCATTTCCCAGCGCATCTGGGACATGAAGTACCGCCTGAAGACCCCCGAGGGCCGCGCTGTGGATAAGACCCTCGAGGACAGCTGGCGGCGGGTGGCGGTCGCCCTGGCACAGCCCGAGGCCGAGCCCGAGGCCTGGGCCGAGCGCTTCTACGAAGCCCTGGTCGACTTCCAGTTCATCCCGGCCGGCCGGATTCTGGCCGGCGCCGGAACCCGGCGCGAGGTCACGCTTTTCAACTGCTTCGTGATGGGCCGCGTGCCCGACGACATGGGCGGGATCTTCGAACACTTGAAGGAGGCCGCCCTGACCATGCAGCAGGGCGGCGGCATCGGCTACGACTTCTCGACCCTGCGCCCCAAGGGCGCGCCGGTGCGCGGGGTCGGTGCCGACGCCTCGGGCCCGCTCAGCTTCATGGACGTCTGGGACGCGATGTGCCGGACGATCATGAGCGCCGGCTACCGGCGCGGCGCCATGATGGGCACCCTGCGCTGCGACCACCCCGACATCGAGGCCTTCATCGAGGCCAAGGCCGAGCCCGGCCGGCTGCGCATGTTCAACCTCTCGATCCTGGTCACCGACGCCTTTATGGAGGCGCTGCGCGAGGACGCGCCCTGGGAGCTGGCCTTCGGCGGCACGACCTACAAGGTCGTCCAGGCCCGCGACCTCTGGGACAAGGTCATGCGCGCCACCTACGCCTACGCCGAGCCGGGCGTGATCTTCATCGACCGCATCAACCGGCGCAACAACCTTTGGTATTGCGAAGAAATAGATGCAACTAATCCATGTGGCGAGCAACCGCTGCCGCCTTACGGGGCCTGCCTGCTGGGCTCGATCAACCTGGCGGCGCTGATCGAGGAGCCTTTCGGCCGGAAGGCCCGGATCAACCTCGAACGGCTCGAAGCCCTGGTGCCGCTCGCGGTCCGCATGCTGGACAACGCCATCGAGGTCTCGCGCTTCCCGCTCGAGGCGCAGCGTCAGGAAGCGCGAGCCAAGCGGCGCATCGGCTTGGGCATCACCGGCCTGGCCGACGCCCTGATCCTCTGCGGCCGGCGCTACGGCAGTGCCGAGGCGGTCGAGCTGACCCGGCGCTGGATGGCCGCCCTGCGGCGCAGCGCCTACCTGGCCTCGGCCGAGCTGGCGGCGGAGAAGGGCGCCTTCCCGCTTTTCGACGTGGAGCCCTTCCTGCAAGGCGAGACCGTCAAGGGCCTCGACAAGGACATCAAGGCGGCGATCGCCGAAAAGGGGCTGCGCAACGGCCTGATCACCTCGGTCGCGCCGACGGGGACGATCTCGCTGCTCGCCAACAACGTCTCCTCGGGCCTGGAGCCGGTCTACAGCTTCGACTACACCCGCAACGTCCTGATGCCCGACGGCAGCCGCCAGCGCGAGGAGGTCGTCGACTACGCCTACCGGCTCTACCGCCAGCAGCACGGCGAGGGCAGCGACCTGACCGAGGCTTTCGTCGATGCCCAGGGCCTCGAGGCGCCGGCCCACGTGGTCATGCAGGCTGCGGTCCAGGACTACGTCGACGCCTCGGTGTCCAAGACCATCAACGTGCCGGAGGACATGCCCTTCGAGGCTTTCAAGGACGTCTACGCCCAGGCCTACGACCTGGGCTGCAAGGGCTGCACCACCTACCGGCCCAACGTGGTCACCGGGGCCGTGCTGGAGACCAGGCCGGAGGCCGCCGAACGACCTGGCGAGCCGACGACCGAGCCGCCCGCCGAGCCCGTGGCGGCCCAACGCCAGACGCCGCCCGAGGCGGAGACCGGCGCCGGGGTGGTCTACATGACCCAGCCCCTCGACCGCCCAGAGGCCCTGCCCGGGCGGACCTACAAGCTGCGCTGGCCGGAGAGCGAGCACGCCATCTACGTGACCCTCAACGACGTGGTCCAGGAAGGCCGCCGCCGCCCCTTCGAAATCTTCATCAACTCTAAGAACATGGAGCACTACGCCTGGACCCTGGCGCTGACCCGGATGATCAGCGCGGTCTTCCGCCGCGGCGGCGACGTCTCCTTCGTGGTCGAGGAGCTCAAGGCGGTCTTTGACCCGCGCGGCGGCGCCTGGCTGGAAGGCCGCTACGTGCCCTCGCTGCTGGCCGCGATCGGCGCGGTGATCGAGCGGCACATGATCGACATCGGCTTCCTCAGCGAAGAGGAGGCGCCGCAGCTCGCCCGTCCGGCCGAGCCGGAGGTGATCAACCTCGGCCCCGCGGGCGAGAGCGCCCGGCCTTTCCGGCAGTGCCCGAAGTGCGGCGCGGCGGCGCTGGTCCACCAGGAGGGCTGCGACTTCTGCACCTCCTGCGGCTACTCTCGCTGCCTCTAGGCGGCGGGCGGGTCGCCGTGGCAGACCGCAAATGCCTGAGATGCGGCTCCGCCCTGGGCATCGACGACGATCTCTGCCAGGTCTGCGGCGAGCGCAACCCGGTCCGCCATCCCTGGTACATCTGGCCCCTGGCGGCCGTGATCTTCCTGCTCGCCTTCTACTTCCTGGTCGACGTCGAGGCGCTCCGCGACTACGTGACCCGGCCCCGCGTCACCCCGCCCGGCGGCGGCGAGTGACGCGCGGACGCGCCGCCGACGCAGCGACGGCGTGATCGCCCGCATCGAAAAAACAACTGCAAGTAATTTTACGGATAGTTATTTATGAAAACCATGTAAATTATATTTTTTATTTTCTGTTATTTACATCATCTTCACGAGGACCTGCGAACATGAGCCCATTCCAAGGTTCGGGGATGGGGAATCGCCATGGTCCAAGTCGGGCTCCTGCCGATCTGCATGTTGTTCGGGATCCTGCTGCGCCGCAGCGGCCGGATGAAGACCGACACGCCGTCGATCCTCAACGCCTTCATCATCCACGTCTCGCTGCCGGCGGTCACCCTGCTCCACGTCCATGACTTGGTGATGGACGCGAGCCTGGTCTACCCGGTTTCCATGGCTTGGATCCTGTTCACCGTCGGCTTGGTGTTCTTCGTCCTGCTCGGCCGCTGGGCGAAGTGGTCGCCGCAGACCATCGGGGCCCTGATCCTCACCGCGGCGCTGGCCAACACCTCCTTCCTCGGCCTGCCCATGATCGGCGCCTTCTACGGCAACAGCCAGGGCGAGCTTGGGCTCGGCATCCTGATCGACCAGCTCGGCACCTACATGGTTCTCTCGACCCTCGGCATCATGGTCGCCGCGGTCTGCTCCCAGGGCAGCTTCTCCCCGATCGGGATTGCGAAGAAGATCGTGACCTTCACGCCGCTGCACGCGCTCCTGCTGGCCTACCTGCTGCGGCCCTACGACTATCCGGCGGCGGTCGTCGTCCTGCTGGAGATCCTGGGCGCCACCCTGACGCCCTTGGCCCTGATCTCGATCGGCCTGCAGCTCCAATTCGCCGAGCTCAAGGGCAAGCTGGCGCCCCTGGCCACCGGCCTCGGCTTCAAGCTGCTGCTCGGCCCGGCCCTGATCCTGGTCCTGCTGACCGAGGTGCTAGGCGTCGGCGGGCGGGTCGCCCAGATCACCGTCTTCGAGGCGGCGATGGGCCCCCAGATCGGCGGCTCGATCGTCGCCCTCAAACACGGGCTCGACCGGCCCCTGGTGATCCTGATGGTCGGAATCGGGATTCCCCTGTCCTTCGCCACCCTGCCCCTCTGGTGGTTCCTGCTCCAGGGCGTCTGACCGGCGTTCAGTCGCAGCGTCCCCGCACCACGCGCAGCAGGCGCAGCAGCGAGCCCGGGTGGATGCCCAGGGCCTCCATGTGGCGGACCGTGTTCTCCAGGTACTCGCCGCAGGGGCCGCGTTCCCCGAAGCCCTGGACGATCAGGTCCGCGGTCTCCTCGACCCCGAGCCGCCCGGTGTACTGCGGATGCGCGGGGTCGACTACGAAGGTGGCGGCCTCGATCGTCCCCGCCTCGGTCTCGAGGTTGAGCCAGCGCGGGATGTAGACCCCGGTGATCATCTCGCGCTCATAGAGATAGTCCATCACCGCCTCGCCCTCCGCGGAAGGCACCCGGTAGGCCAGGCCGGTGCAGGACCCGCCGCGGTCGAGGCCGAGCACCAGGCCCGGCCGTTCCGGCGTGCCGCGGTAGCGCAGGGAATAGACGCAGAAGCGGCGGTGGAAGCCGTGCAGGCGGGCGCGGCGCACCTCGAGGTGCGGAAAGCCCGGATGCCACATCAGCGAGCCGTAGCCGAAGACCCAGAAATCGCCGGTCGCCGGCGGCGTCATCCGCGGCCGCTCGACCACGATCAGCTCGCGCGGCGCGAGATGTTCTTTCTGCCTGCCATCCGGCGCGGTCATCCGCCGCCTGCTCCCTGTTCAGGTTTCCAAGCCTCGTCCGTGCCTGGGGCTTCCCCTCACCCAGTTCCGGCTAAGGCTCGGCCTCAGGCCTCGCCAAGCCTTCACATCCCGCGCGAAGCGCCGCGCACACGCCCCCGGAGGAGAGGAAGGCGCCCGCCGCCGAAAGGCGGTGGGAGGGTGAGGGGCCCGACCGGCACGGCGTCGGACCCGGGCCCAAGGCGATCATATTGCCGCCCCGGCAAACGGCAAGCGGGACAAGCGGCGGCGAAGGCACTACATCTTCGTCATGCCGCGTTCCGCGAAGCTCGCCCTGCTGTTCCTCCTTCTGCTGCCGCTGCTCGGGGTGCCGGCGGCCTGGGTCCTGTCCGGTGCCGTGCTGCGGCACAGCTTCGAGGCCTGGGTCCAGGACCGGCGCGAGGACGGCTACGCCCTGCGCTACGCCGAGCCCGAGCTGGCCGGCTTTCCCTTCGGCCTCGACGTCCGGATCGACGATCCCAGCGTCGAGTCGCCTGAGGGCTGGCAATGGCGCGGCCCGGCCCTGACCGGCGGCGCCACGCTCTGGGACCCGCTCACCCTGGCCCTCCAGGCACCGGGGCGGCACCTTGTCGACTGGGGCCCGCGAGAGGGGCGCCTGTCGCTGCGGCTCGACGCCGCCAAGGCCTCTGGAACGGCGGCGCTGGCCCTCGACGGCCGCCTGCGGCGGGCCGATGCGGCCCTGCACGAGATCTTGGCGGAAGGCCCCCTGCCCGGTCCGGTGCAGATCGAACGCCTGGACCTGGTCTATCGGGACCGAGACGAGGAGGACCCGACCGGCGAAGTCCGGGAGGGCGGCCCCAGGCCGCCCGGCGACCTTCTGATGACCGTCCTCGGCGTCGATCTGCCGCCGGGGCTCGCGTTGCCGCTTGGCCCCAGGGTCGAGCTCTTCCTGGTCGAGGGCCGGCTCGAGGGACCGCTGCCGGCCGAGGCCAGCCGGCGGTCGCTGGCCCTCTGGCGCGATGCCGGCGGCCTGCTCGACATCCACCGCCTGGAGCTGCGCTGGGGCCCGCTGCAGCTCGAAGCCGAGGGCCAGCTCGCCCTGGACCGCGAGCTGCGGCCGACCGGTCAGCTGACCTCCAACCTGCGCGGCGGCGCCGACCTGGTCGACCACCTGGCCGAGCGCAAGATGATCGCCGAGCGCGCCGCCGGCGCCCTCAAGCTGGCCTTCTTCGCGCTCTCCCGCAGCGCCGAGGACGGCGGACCGCCGGTCGTCGAGCTGCCGGTCAATCTGAAGGACGGCCTGCTGTACCTGGGCCCGGTGGCGTTGTTCCGGCTGCGTCCGGTTCTCTAGGATCGAAGCTGCCGGCCTGGTGCGCCTCGACGACCTCGTCGCGGATCTTCCGGGTCCGGCGAAACAGGGTTTCGAGGGTCTCGCCCTCGCCCCAGCGAATTGCCCGCTGCAACGCGGTCAGGTCCTCCGAGAAGCGTTGCAGGGTCTCCAGCACCGCCTCGCGGTTGTTGAGGAAGATGTCGCGCCACATGATCGGATCGGAACCGGCGATCCGGGTGAAGTCGCGGAAGCCGCTGGCGGAGAACTTGACGACCTCGGCCTGGGTGCTGGTCTCCAGGTCGGTCGCCGTGCCGACGATGGTGTAAGCGATGATGTGCGGCAGGTGCGAAGTCATGGCCAGGACCTTGTCGTGGTGGCCGGCCTCCATGATCTCGACATCGCTGCCGCAGGCACGCCACAGGCCGGCGACCCGCTCGACCGCCTGCTCGTCGGTGCCGGGCGGCGGAGTCAGGATGCACCAGCGGCTTTCGAAGAGCTCTGCGAAGCCCGCTGCCGGCCCGGAGTGCTCCGTGCCGGCGATGGGATGGCCGGGCACGAAGTGCACGCCCTCGGGCAGCACCGGGCCCAGATCGCGGATCACCGCCTGCTTGACCGAGCCGACGTCGGTGACGATGGCACCCCGTTTCAGGCGCGGCGCAATGGCCTCGGCGATCGCGGCGTAGGTGCCGATCGGAGTGCAGACGACGACCAGGTCGGCGTCCTCGACCGCGTCGCCGGCCGCGGCGTGGACGCTGTCGGCCAGGCCCAGCGCCATGACCGTGTCGCGGCTGGCCTGGCTCTGAGCGCAGCCGGCGATCCGCTTCGCCAGCCCTTTACGGCGCAGGACGTGGGCCAGGGAGGAGCCGATCAGGCCGACGCCGATCAGGGCGACCTTTTCAAAGGGCCGGAAGGTCATGCCAGGAAGCGCCGCAGGGCCTCGACCGCGGCCCGGTTCTCGGCCTCGGTCCCGACCGACATGCGCAGGCAGTCGGGCAGGCCGTAGGCCGCCATACCGCGCAGCAGGACGCCCTCCTCCTTCAGCGCCGCTAGGGCGTCGGGCGCGCTCCGCCCTGGCACGTCGGAGAACTGGATCAGCAGGAAGTTGCCCAGGCTGGGCGTGATCTCCAGGCCCAGGCCGCGCAGGTTCTCCATCAGCCAGGCCCGCCAGGTCTCGTTGTGCGCGCGCGAGCGGGCCACGTGGTCCTGGTCCCCGACCGCGGCAAGGCCGGCGACCTGGGCGGTCCGGGTCACGTTGAAGGGCGCGCGCACCCGGTTGAGTACGTCGGCCACCGCCAGCGGGCAATAGGCCCAGCCCAGGCGCAGGGCCGCCAAGCCGTATATCTTGGAGAAGGTGCGGGTCATCACGACGTTGTCCTGCGCCGCGACCAGGGCCCGGCCGTCCTCGTAGTCCGGCGCGGTGACGTACTCGGCATAGGCCGCGTCGATGACCAGCAGCACCTCCGGCGGCAGCCCGGCGTGCAGGCGCCGCAGCGCCTCGGCAGGCAGGTAGGTGCCCGTCGGGTTGTTGGGGTTGGCCAGGAACAAGAGCCGCGTCCTTTCGGTCACCTTGGCCAGCAGGGCGTCGATGTCGGCGGTCAGGTTGGCCTCCCGCGCCGTGACCGGGGTCGCCCCCGCGCTCTTCGCCGCGATGCCGTACATCAGGAAGCCGTGGGCGCTGTAGAGCACCTCGTCGCCCGGACCGGCGTAGGCGCGGACCAGAAGGCCGATCAGTTCGTCGGAGCCGGCGCCGCAGACGATCTGCGCCGGGTCCAGGTCGTGGAGCGCGCCCAGCGCGGCGCGCAGCTCGGCCGAGGCGCCGTCCGGGTAGCGGTGCAGCTCCGGGCCCGCGGCCGCGTAGGCCGCGACGGCCTCTGGGCTGGGCCCCAGAGGATTCTCGTTGGAGGCCAGGCGCAAAGGCGGCTTGCCGCCGGGCGCCTTGGATTCGCCGCCGACGTAGGGCTGGACCTCGAGGATTCCCGGCCGCGGCCGCGGGCTCATTGCGCGGCCTCCTGCACCGGCGCCAGTTCGGCCAGGCTCAAGGGCGCGGCGTAGCCGCCGATCGGACAGATCTGCAGCAGCGCCTCCTCGCCGACCGCGCGCAGCCGTTCGATCTCGGTCCCGGAAGCGCCGAAGCAGCCCTCGACCTCGACCAGGTGCAGCCAGCGCGCGCCGCCTTCGGAGCGGCTCTGCAGGTCGAGCACGACCAGGCCGGCGCTGGCCAGCAGGTCGCGCAGGCGGCTGCGCGACAGCTCGGTCCCAGATTCCATCACGAAGAAGCTGCGGTCGCAGCCGCTGTCGGCGGGGTCGAGCAGCCCCAAAGCCAAAGCCCCCGCGACACCGAAACGGTCGACGGGGGCTTCCATGAAAGGCAGGCGGGCGATGATCCGCGGCACGCTGTCTCCCTGGCGGGCGAGGCTCGGCCACCAGGGCTGGGCCTCGTCGGCCTCGGGCAGGGGCAGGACCCCCAGGGTGCCGTCGTCCTGGGCCACCGCCTTGATCACCTGGGCGCTGCTGCCGACCGCCTGGATCGGCGTCTGAGAGCCGAAGTGCTCGGCCGCCAGGCGGCAGAGTCCGTCGTTGCCGCCCGCCGCCTGCACCACGACCTGGAGCGGCCCCTGGAGCCCGATCACCGCCGAGAAGAGCTCGCGCCAGAGGCGGACCAGCACCGCCTTGGGCAGCGGCCCGTGGTGCCGGCGCAGCAGGCGGCGCAGGACCTCGGCCTCGCGGCCCGGGCGGATCCGGGCGCGCCCGCCCTGCTTGGCAGCACCGGCCTGGCGCGCCACCTCGATCCGCTGAATCAGCAGGTCCTGCAGCGCCTCGTCGATCTCGTCG
The DNA here is from genome assembly GCA_030066685.1 of Kiloniellales bacterium. Lineage (NCBI taxonomy): Bacteria > Pseudomonadati > Pseudomonadota > Alphaproteobacteria > Rhodospirillales > Kiloniellales bacterium. The sequence continues at coordinate 34,383 of JASJBF010000039.1, forward strand.
ATGCGCCGCCGCAGGTCTTCCAGCGATGGCCGATCCCCCGCCATGAGCCGCCCCGTCAATCCTCCGCCACAAGGGCCCTAGAGCAGCCTGCGCTCACGCGAACGCCGACAAGCTGCTCTATCCCTGTGAAGTAGATCAAACCATCTGCGCTCGAACGAGCGCGGTTCGGTCTAGTGATAGTGAGAGGCCGGAGGAAAAGCAAAGAAAACCGCAGGGATCTGAGGGCGCCGCCGGGCCGGCTGCCGAGGCCTCGCGGGCGCCTCAGGAACGGCCGTCGTCGCTGCCCCGGCCGGCCACCTGGGGGAAGGGCACGACCACCGGCCGGCCCAGGCGCAGGCGGGCCGGCTCATGGCTGAGGGTGCCGGCATAGAGCTGCTTGCTGGCCTCGACCACGACCACCCCGGCGAAGGTCGGGAACCAGCGCATGCCCAGGCGCTCCCAGGCCGGGGCCGTGCGCAGCAGGGTGTTGGAGCGGGTCGGCGGGATGTAGAGCGCCCGGGCGCTGCGGGTTGGGGTGAACATGTTGTCGCGCAGGAAGCGCGACAACTGGCTGGGCGTGTAGGGCAGGCCGCGGCCGAAGGGCGTGCGCTCGAAGCGGGCCCAGACCCCGCGGCGGTTCGGCACCACCACCAGGAGCCGGCCGTTGCCGGCCAGGACCCGCCAGGTCTCGCGGAGCAGGTAGCGCAGGGCCTCGCTGTTCTCGATCGCGTGGACCAGCAGCACACGGTCGACCGAGTTGTCGGGCAGCGGCAGCTCGGTCTCGTCGACCAGGGCGACCGCGCCGGGGCCTTCCTCGGGCCAGTGCATCACGCCCTGCTGGGCCGGCATGAAGGCGAAGATCCGCTCTGCCTCCTCGCGGAATTGCAGCAGGTAGGGGGTCGCATAGCCCAGGCCCAGAAGCTGCTGCCCCCGGACGTCGGGCCAGAGGTTGCGCAGGGCCCGCCGGATCAGCAGCCGGGCGACGTGCCCGGTCCGGGTGTCATAGAACTCGCGGAGATCGACGACGTCGCTGCGCATGCCAGTGCGTAACATAAGCCCTGTGAAGGCCCCGTGAAAGGGCCGGCGTCGCGGGCCTTCTGGGCCGGGCTTCGGGGTGTTAACCTCAGTCGCCAAGCGCAGCCTCCGCCAGAGCGAGCAGGATCCCATGAAGCTGAACTACTCCCCGACCTCCCCCTATGTCCGCAAGGTCCTGGTCTCGGCCCTGGAGCTGGGCCTGGCCGACCGGATCGAGAGGGTCGACAGCAACCCCTGGGACGAGTCCGACGCCCTGCCCCGGACCAACCCCCTGGGTAAAGTCCCGGCGCTGACCACCGACGACGGCCAGGTGCTCTTCGATTCCCTGGTGATCTGCGACTACTTGGACGGCCTGCTCCCGGCGCCGCGCCTGATCCCCCGCGAGGCCGCGGCGCGGACCGCGGTGCTGCGCCTGCACGCCGCCGCCGACGGCGTCCTCGATGCCGCCGTGCTGCGCCTGATCGAGAACGCCCGCCGGCCCGAGGCCTATCGCTGGGCCGAGTGGGACGCCCGCCAGAAGGCCAAGATCGACCGTGCCCTCGACCTGCTGGAGTCCGAGGCCGAGGCCTTCGAAGGCCCCTTGACCCTGGCCCCGATCACCCTGGGCTGCGCGCTCGGCTACCTCGACTTCCGCTTCCCGGGGGAGGACTGGCGCGCCGGCCATCCGAAGCTGGCCGCCTGGTACGCCGCCTTCGGCGCCCGGCCCGCGATGCGCGACACCGCGCCGCCAAAGACTTGAGGGGACGCCTGAGCCGCACATGATCGACGCCGACACCCTGATCGCCACCCTGGAGCTGCAGCCGCACCCCGAAGGCGGCCACTACCGGGAGACCTTTCGGGACGCGCCGGCCGCGGGCGGCCGGGGCGCCATGACCGCGATCTACTACCTGCTCAAGGCCGGCGAGGTCAGTGCCTGGCACCGGGTCGACGCGACCGAGATCTGGCATTGGTACGCCGGCGCGCCCCTGGTCCTGACCCTCTCCGAGAACGGCCACGACGCCCGCGCCCTGCACCTGGGCCCCGACGTGGCCCAGCACCAACGCCCCCAGGCCATCGTTCCGGCCGGCGCCTGGCAGACCGCCGAATCCCTGGGCCACTGGACCCTGGTCGGCTGCACCGTCGGCCCCGCCTTCAGCTTCGAGGGCTTCGAGCTCGCCCCGCCCGACTGGCGCCCGACGCCCCGCCGGCCAGGGCAGTCGTAGCTCCAAAGATCCAGCGCCAGAGCGTGAACCCCTCACCCGCTCGCGGCTTCCGCCGCTCCCACCCTCTCCCCGCGGGAGAGGGTTGCGCAGGCTTGGCGAGGCCGAAGGCCGAGCCTTAGCCGGAGCTGGGTGAGGGGCCGCAGCTCACCGCGCCCGGCGCGCCAGGGCGATGATCCGCAGGGTCTCGTCCCAGAGCTCGTAGGGCGCCAGGTTCCCGGGATCGGCCCAGACGACCTCGGCGGCATCGCCGCCGGCCGCGGCCTCGCCGGCCCGCCATTCGGCCAGGAAGTCGATCAGGGTGTAGTGGTAAGCCAGGCCGCCGCCATCGTCGCGGGTCATGGAATCGACCACGTCGAGCAGGCCGGTGACCTCGACCGTCAGGCCCGCCTCCTCGGCGACCTCGCGCGCCGCCGTGGCGCGCACCGTTTCGCCCAGGCGCTGGCGCCCGCCGGGCAGGGACCACTGGCCGACGCGCGGCGGCTTGCCCCGGCGCACCAGCAGGACCCTGTCGCCCTTGAAGACGACCACGCCGACCCCGATCAGGGGGCGGTTGGGATAGTCGCTCATGCCTGGCGCGCCGCCTTGTGCAGCCTCTCGTCGAGCTCGACCTGGTAGGCGGTGGCCATGGCGTTGGTCTCGTTGGCCATTGCGACCACGGCCAGCAGCTCCTGCAGCATGGCGTCGCTCATGCCGGCCTTGCGCGCCGCCGCGGTGTGGGAGTTGATGCAGTAGTCGCAGCCGTTGGTCGCGCTGACCGCGACGAAGATCATCTCCTTGACCATGGGGTCCAGGGCGCCGGCCGCCATGACCTCCTTCAGGCTCTCCCAGGTCCGCTTCAGGGTCGGGGGATGCTGGGCGATGGCCTTCCAGAAGTTGTTGACCCAGTCGATCCCGCGGGTCGCCATGATGTCGTCGTAGACGGCGCGCACCTCGGGCGGCGCCTCCTCGTACTCCACGAAACGGCTGATCGGCATGGCCTCGACCTCCCCTGCTGCCCTTGTCCGGCGGGCCGCCGCATGTCGCATCGACGGCCGCCCTCGCCCTTCGACAAGCTCAGGGTGAGGGCGAGCAGTCCCAAGGGAATCGCCTCATGCTGAGCCGCGCGTATGCGCCGCGCTTCGCGCTGAAGCATGACCGCGGGCACGGCGACACGACATCTTCGGCAACCCGCTTTCCTTATACCCGAGGCGGCGCCAGGGTCAGCGCCTCAATCGGCGACGCCCTCGGGGCGGAGGTGGCCGTGGTAGTGGATCAGCAGGCCGGCGACCGGCAGCGCGATCTCGACGTCAAAGACGAAGCGTCCTTCCTCGACGCGCTCGCCGGCCCGGATCCGCGGCCAAAGCGGGCGCGGCAGGGGCAGCCCGAGCAGCCGCACCCCGCGCAGCGCCAGGGTCAGGCCCTCGCTGCCCGCGGCGAGCTCGATCAGGAAGCGGCCGGGGCCGAAGCTTTCGAACATCCAGCCCGGCCGGCCCGCCGGCACCTGGTGCGAGGCCAGGCGGTGGGTGCCGAAGCGGCGGTACCAGCGCTCGCCACCGCTTTGCGGCAGAAAGCGGACCTTGACCGGCAGGTTGTCGCCGGCCGGCGGCAGCCCGAAGAGCCTGCCGATCAGGCGCGACAGGGGGTGTGCGCCGCGCCGGATCCGGCAGCGGCCGCGGGCGACGGCCTCGTCGCTCACGTCGTGCAGCTGGCGGATCGGCTCCGGCAGGGATTCGAAGCCGCGCCCTAGGAGCAGGCGGTAGAAGGGCGCCACTTGGACGGTTTGTCCGCGCCCGGACGGCCACACGCGAAGGCTTCCCCCTTTGGCAGATCTCCCGGCGGCACGGGACGCCGGGCTCGGGCTCGAAATCTAGAGCAATCGGCGCCCGATTGGAATCGATTGAACGCGGGCGGCCCGGGCTCCGGCTGCGATCGGGCCCGAAACCGGGCCCCGAGGCCGGCCCCGGGTCAAGCCATGTATTGTCCGCCGTTGGCCGAAAGCGTCGAGCCGGTGATGAAGCCGGCCTCGTCGGCGGCCAGGAAGACCACGCAGCGGGCGATCTCCTCCGCCTCGCCCAGCCGGCCGACCGGGATCTGCGGAATGATCTTGCTGTCCAGGACCTCCTTGGGCACGGCCCGGACCATCTCGGTGGCGATGTAGCCCGGCGCGATGGCGTTGACGGTAATGCCCTTGAAGGCGTTCTCCTGGGCCAGCGCCTTGGTGAAGCCGATCAGGCCCGCCTTGGCCGCTGAGTAGTTGCTCTGGCCCATCTGGCCCTTCTGGCCGTTGACCGAGGAAATGTTGATGACCCGACCGAACTTGCGCTCGCGCATACCATCGATCACCGGACGGGTCATGTTGAAGAGCGAGTCCAGGTTGGTCCGGATCACCGCGTTCCAGTGCTCCGGCTCCATGCGATGGAACATGCCGTCGCGGGTGATCCCGGCGTTGTTGACCAAGACCTCGATCGGTCCAAGGTCGGCCTCGACCTGCTTGACCCCGGCCTGGCAGGCGTCGAAGTCGCCGACGTCCCACTTGTAGACCAGGATCCCGGTCTCGGCCTTGAAGGCGTTGGCCGCTTCGTCGTTGCCGGCATAGCTGGCCGCGACCTTGTAGCCCGCGTCCTTCAATCCGACCGAGATCGCGGCCCCGATGCCTCGGGTCCCACCGGTGACCAGCGCAACTCTTGCCATGGCTTTGCTCCCTGCCTCATTTCCCAAGCCGGCCCGTTGTTTTGCGTCCCCAACCCTTCAGAGCTGGCCCGCCTTCGGCCGGATGGTCTATGAAAACATGGAAGCAGGGGCTGGGCCAGGGATCATTGAGCTAGATCACCTGCCCGCCCGTAGCAAAAACAAGGCGGGCCGCCTCGACGAGACGGCCCGCCCCTTTTTCCTAGGACGTGAGGGTTAACGCCCGGCGCCGATTCAGCGCTCGACGCACATGGCGATGCCCATGCCGCCGCCGATGCACAGGGTCGCAAGGCCGCGCTTGGCGTCGCGCTTCTGCATCTCGTGCAGCAGGGTGACCAGGACCCGCGTCCCCGAGGCGCCGACCGGATGGCCGAGGGCGATGGCGCCGCCGTTGACGTTGACCTTGTCGGTGTCCCAGCCGAGGTCCTTGTTCACCGCCAGGGCCTGGGCCGCGAAGGCCTCGTTGGCCTCGATCAGGTCGAGGTCGTCGATCGACCAGCCGGCCTTCTCCAGGGCCGCGCGGCTGGCCGGGATCGGGCCGGTGCCCATGATTGCCGGGTCGACGCCGCAGGTCGCCCAGGAGACGATCCGGGCGAGCGGCGTCACGCCGCGGCTGGTCGCGGCGTCGGCGGACATCAGGACCACGGCGGCGGCGCCGTCGTTGATCCCGCTGGCGTTGCCGGCGGTCACCGTGCCTTCCTTGTCGAAGGCCGGGCGCAGCTTGGCCAGGCTCTCGGCCGTGGTGCCGTGCTTGGGATACTCGTCGCTGTCGACGACGATGTCGCCCTTGCGGGTCTTGATCGTGACCGCGGTGATCTCGTCGGCGAAGCGCCCGGAGGTCTGGGCGGCCTCGGCCTTCTGCTGCGAGGCGGCGGCAAAGGCGTCCTGCTCGTCGCGGGTCAGCTGCCACTTGCGCGCCACGTTCTCGGCCGTGTTGCCCATGTGGTAGCCGTTGATGGCGCACCACAGGCCGTCCTTGAGCATGGAGTCGAGGAACTTGACGTCGCCCATCTTGGCGCCGTTGCGCAGGTGCGCGACGTGGGGCGCCTGGCTCATGCTCTCCTGGCCGCCGGCGACCACGACGTTGGAATCACCGAGCTGGATGGCCTGGTAGCCCAGGGCGACACTGCGCAGGCCGGACCCGCAGAGCTGATTGATCTGATAGGCCGTGCGCTCGACCGGGATGCCCGCCTCGACCGCCGCCTGGCGGGCCGGGTTCTGGCCGGCGCCGGCGGTCAGGATCTGTCCGAGGATCGCCTCGTCGACCTCCTGGGCGTCGACCTTGGCCCGCTGCATCGCTTCCTTGATCGCGACGGTGCCCAGATAGGACGCGGGGACGCTCGAAAGGCTCCCGTTGAACGAGCCGACCGGCGTACGCGCCGCCCCGGCGATGACGACTTCTGTCATGGCTGCCACTCCTTTTCCAATATCCCTGTCCGGGGTCGGGGCCTGCCCCGCCGCCGGAACCGCGCCCGATCGAGTTCCCGGCTCGTCGAGGTCCGTCACCGCGTTTTTCGCAGTGCAATAAATTAACGGAACATATAAGAGCAGCCGGGCCGCGGCTGCAAGCCGTGACTGGCCCGTCCGGCCCTATCCGGCGCTTTCGGCGGTCATCCGGCACCAGTCGGCCAGGGGATCCCAGACTGCCTTGCGCGCCTTGAAGCTGACCACCATGCCGATGTGGCCCAGGGTCGGCGCCAGCACCTCGCCCCGGGGCAAGCGGTCAGCCAGGGCTTGCGCCGAGCCGGGCGGCACGATGCGGTCGTTGGCCGGGATCAGCGACAGGGCCGGGAGGTCCAGCTTGGCCGGGTCCACGGCCCGGCCGGCAACCTGCCAGCGGCCCTCGCCCGGGGTGTTCTCGCCGTACCAGCCCTGCAGGCATTCCCGGGCCACCGGTGCGGCGAGCGGCACGCCGTCGTTCAGCCAGTCCTCCAGGGCGACGAAGGCCGCCGCCTTGGGGTTGTCCGGGTCGAGGCGTCCGAAGGAGAGGAACTTGCGGACCACCAGCTGGGGATCGAGCACCGCGAAAAGCGCCTGGATGGCATCCACCGGCAGCTCGCCCAGCAGGTCCAGGGTCGGGCCGAGGCTCAGGGTCGCCCGGCTCAGGGCCCGGGCCTGCGCCGCGCCGCCGGCGTGGAAGTCGTAGGGCGTCGCCATCAGGACCAGCCCCGCCAGATCGTGTTGCCGGCGCAGGGCCAAGGCGAGGGCCAGTAGGCCGCCCATGCAGTAGCCGACCGCGACGACCGGGCCGTCGTCCAGGGCGAGGGCCGCGTCCAGCGCGCCCTCCAGCCGGCCGGCGATGTAGTCGGTCAGGGTGAAGCGGCGCTCCTCCGCGCCGGGACGGTCCCAGTCGACCAGCAGGGCGCGGAAACCGCGCGCCGCGAAGTCGCGGACCAGGCTGCAGTCGGCCGCGAGATCGAGAATGTAGCCCCGGTTGATCAGCGAGGGCACGAAGAGCAGAACCGGGCCCGTGCCTCGACCCTTGACCGCCTTGCGCCCGTAGTCCAGCAGCCGGGTCGTGCCCTCCTGCCAGATCGTCGACGGGTCGCTCAGGTCGCGCCGGTAGGGATGGCGCTGATAGGCCTGGATGCCGCGCAGCAGCTGCAGGCTGCGCGCCCGCACCGCGCCGTCGAGGGCCTCGGCGAAATCGTCAGGATCGACGCTTTGCAGCGCCTTTCTGAGCCCGGCCGCTGCCTTTTCGTCCTTCCAGGGCAGCGACCCGCTGTTCCAGATCGGCCAGGCGCTGCGCGAGCTCTGCCAGGTCAGGGCCGCCACCGCCAGGTGCAGCGCCAGCGGCCGCGGTCCGAGCCGCCGGATCTCCGGCTTGCTCATCGCCTCCTGTCGCACCTCGGTCTCCGCTCGGGGCACCGGCCTCGCTCCTCGTGGCTGCCTCGGCCGCGCCGCCCGCCGCGGGCCAGAACGGCCAAGCCATCGCCGCCCCCGGCATCGCCGCCCCCGCCATGGCCGCCCCGGGACCCAAGGCCTGGATCATCCGGTTCAGGCTCTCGGCGAAGGCCGGGTCGTCGGCCATGGCGGAGACCTGGTCCTGCCAGAGGTCCAGGTAGCGCCGGGCCAGTTCCTCGAGCTCCTCGCGTTCGGCCATGGCGGCCGAGTATAGACAGCCTCTCGGCGCCTTGGCCAGCGGCGGCCCGGCGGCGCAGCACCCTGACAAGGCGTTGACAGGTCTTGGTGCGGCGCAGCACTATGCCGGACTGCACCGTGCAGGACGGCACCCGAACCTGGAACAAGGTATGGCGGGCAAAGCAAAGCAGGGGGCACAGGCCCGTAACGGCTCTGCGCCTCTGGGAAGCGACGACAACCCGATCACGATCAAGAAGTATGCCAATCGCCGGCTCTACAACACGGCGACCAGCAGCTACGTGACCCTCGACCATCTCTGCCAGATGGTGAAGGACAACGTCGCCTTCGCGGTCTACGACGCCAAGACCGGCGAGGACATCACCCGCCCGGTCCTGACCCAGATCATCGTCGAGGAGGAGGCCAAGGGCGCCAATCTGCTGCCGATCAACTTCCTGCGCCAGCTGATCTCGCTCTACGGCGATTCCATGCAATGGGTCGTGCCGCGCTACCTGGAGCACATGATGGAGGTCTTCTCCGCCAACCAGGAGCGCATGCGCAAGTCGATGCAGGACACCTTCGGCGGCATGTTTCCCTTCCCCGACGTCGAGGCCATGAACAAGCAGAACATGGCGCTCTTCGAGCAGACCCTGAAGATGTTCTCGCCCTTCGGCGGCGCCGAGCAGGGCGGCGAGGGAAGCGGCGAAGGGGCGTCCGACAACGGCGAGGCCGACCCAGAGCAGCTCGCCGCGCTCAAGCGCCAGCTCGACCTCCTGCAGCGCCAGCTCGACACCCTGACCTCCGACAAGACCAAGGACTGACGTCCGCAGGACGCTGCGGAGGTCGACCCCTCACCCAGCTCCGGCTAGGGCTCGGCTTTCGCCTCGCCAAGCCTCCTCAACCCGCGCGAAGCGCCGCGCGTACGCGCGCCCGTGGGAGAGGGTGGGAGCGGCGCAAGCCGCGAGCGGGTGAGGGCTTTCTCGCGGATGCTGCAGCGCCGGGATCTGCCTTGGGAAACCAATCCAACGGCCCAGGCTGGATCACTCCGCCCCGGCCTGCGCCCACGGCGGGGTCAGGGTCGGCATACCGAAGTGGCGGCCCTGCAGCAGGTCGACGCCCAGGGCGCCGAGGAAGGCCGCGTCGGCGGCGTTCTCGATGCCCTCGGCGACGGTGGTCAGGCCGAGGTCGCCGGCCAGCTCTAGCAGGCGCTGCAGGAAGACCTGCTTCTGCGGATGGCTGCGGATCCCGGTCGAGAAGGCGGCGTCGATCTTGACTAGGTCGGCGTCCAGGGCGACCAGCTGGGCGGCCGAGGTGCAGCCGGCGCCGAAGTCGTCGATTGCGACCCGGACCCCCAGGTCGTGGAGCCGGCGCACGAAGCCGGCCGCCTCCTCGAGGTCGTGCAGCGAGGCGGTCTCGGTGATCTCGACGATCAGGCGTGGGCCCAGCTCGGGGCGGCCCTCGAGGGCACGCGACAGGGCGGCGGACCACCCGGGGTCGGCGGCGGTCAGTCCGGAGATGTTGAAGGCCAGAGTGATCGCGGGATCGCGCTCCAGCTCGGCCAGGCTCAGCTCCAGCACCCGGCGGTCGATGCCGCCCATCAGGCCGAGCGGCTCGATCTGGGCGATGAAGGCGCCGGCCGCGGTGACCCGGCCGTCGGGCTCGCAGCGGCGCAGCAGGCCCTCGTGGAAGCGGACGGCGCCGGAGCGCGGATCGACCACCGGCTGGAAGGCCAGGCGCAGGCGCTCTTCCTCCAGGGCCTCGCGCACCTCGCGCGCCGCCCGCAGCGCCCGGGCGTGGTTCTGGCGCTGCGCCGCCGCCGGGCGGTAGAGCGCCACGGCCGCGCCGCCCGGCGCGCGCGCCCGCGCCAGGGCCTGCTCGGCCCGGTTCAGGGCGTCGCGGCCGCTGCGCGCCTGGGCGGGGACCAGGACTACGCCGGCCGAGAGCCGGGCGCTGACCGAGCCGTCGGCCAGGCGCACCGGATCGCGCTGCAGGACCGCGACGATCCGCTCCAGGGTCAGGCGCGCCGCCTCGGCGTCGCAGCGCCCGAGCAGCAGCCCGAAGCGGTCGCCGGCCAGGCGCCCGATCACGTCGCCGCCGCGCAGGTGGCGGTCCAGGCGGCGGCCCATCTCCAGAAGGACGGCGTCGCCGACCTGCGGCGCCGCCGCGCCGGCCGACCAGTCGATCCCCAGGACCGCCACGGCGCTGCACCAGCCGGCCCGCTCGCCGGCGGCGAAGACCCGGTCGAGGGCCTGGTGCAGCGGCTGGCGCCGGAGGTCGCCGGTGGCCGGGTCGTAGAGCCCCTGCTGGGCCAGTTCGGTCGCCCGAGCCGCGCCCTCGGAGACCAGGCGCAGGGAGCCGGCCAGGCGGACCGCCCGGCCGCGCGGGTCGGCGAAGGCGGCGCCGCAGTCGTGGACCCAGCGCAGGCCGCCGTCGGCGCCGCAGAGGCGGTACTGGCAGTCGTAGGTCCGGCCGCCGTCCAAGTGCTGCGCAAGAGCGGCCAGGCGGCGCGGCAGGTCCTCGGGATGGATCCAGGCGTTGAGCTCGGCGCCCCTGACCGGCAGGGCCGGCGGGTCGGCGGGAAAGAGCCTGGCAGCGCGCCCGGCCAGGGTCAGGCGGTCGCTGGCAAGGTCCCATTCGTAGAAGACGTCCCCCGAGGCCTCCAGGGCGGCCTCCAGGGCGGCCCGGCGGCGGCTCAGGTCGTCGGCGGCCTCGCCGGAGGCCGGCTGCCGGACGTCCGTCTCTGCTCCTGCCTGAAGCATCGTCGTTCTACCTGATGCGATCCGGCACGCCTTCTGGTGCCGCAGGTCAAGATACGCCGCCACCTTTAATAAAGTTTGAATTAAATACCCAAATAGAAACAGTCATGGTTAATACAAACCTATACTTCGCGTATAATTCTCGTCGATTTGAGTGGATCGACGAGGCGACAATTGCTATACATCAGGGATCGGCGCGCGAATTCTTAACAGAGGCGACCGAGAGCCCGAAATTATCTACAATTTTAAGAAAATCGGGCGTAGAATGGGAGGATAGAGAGATCCCGCGAATTCCCGCAAGGGACCTGCGAGGCCTATGAACCAGCTTCCCGCCATCGTCCACGGCCCGGGGCCGAAGCCGCCGCTGCGGTCCGGCGCGACCGCGCTGGTGCCGCTGGAGCCGGCGCGCGGCCCGGCGCTGCCGCAGGGACCCCTGGCCGAGCGCTTCGAGGTGCAGCGCGCGGGCGCCGAGGCCCGGCGCGGCTTCGGCCGGGACACCGGGCCCCTGCTCGAGGAGCGCCCGGGCGAGACCGGCTTCGTGCTGGCGCCGCGCGGCGAGGTCCTCGGCGGCGCGCCGGCGCAGCGCGGCAGCAGCCGCCTGGCCGCGCAGGTCTACGCCCAGAGCCGCCCCGACGCCGGCCCGGAGGCCCATGGCCGGGCCCTGGCCCAGGGCAGCGAGGCCTACCGCAAGGCGGGCGCCGAGCCCTCCCTGCAGGCCGAGCCGGCCCGGCTCTTCGATCTTTCCATCTGACCCCGCGACCCTGGTCGCAATTCGGCAGCCGCGTTGCTAACCTCCCCCGCCGCCGACGGGCGCGGCCTTGGGAGGGGTGAGCGGAAGCCATGAAGATCTGCATCTACGGCGCCGGCGCGATCGGCGGCCACCTGGGCGCCGTCCTGGCCGGGGCCGGGGCCGAGGTCACCCTGATCGCCCGGGGCCCGCACCTCGAGGCGATCCGCGCGCGCGGCCTCAAGCTGATCACCGCCGAGGACGAGCGCGTCCTGCGCCTGCCCGCGACCGACGACCCGGCGGCGGCCGGGCCCCAGGACTACGTGATCCTGGCCCTCAAGGTCACCTCCCTGCCCGCGATCACCGGCGCCATCCAGCCCCTGCTGGGCCCGGAGACCGCCATCGTCTCGGCCCAGAACGGCCTGCCCTGGTGGTACTTCCACCGGCACGGCGGGCCGCTGGAGGGCCACCGCCTGACGAGCCTCGATCCCGAGGGCGCGCTCTGGCGCCACCTGCCGCCGGAGCGCTGCCTGGGCTGCGTGCTCTACGCCGCGGCGGAGATCACCGAACCCGGCGTGGTGACGGTCAGCCTGGCCCACCGCTTCCCCGTCGGCGAACCGGACGGCAGCCGCTCGCGCCGGGTCCGGGTCCTGGCCGAGGTCTTGGCCGCGGCCGGCCTCGACGCCCCGGTCCGCGCGCGGATCCGCGACGAGATCTGGACCAAGCTCCTGGGCAACCTGACCTTCAACCCGATCTCGGTCCTGACCCAGGGCACCATGTCGGGCCTGGCCCGGGATCCCGGCACCCGCGCTGTGATGCGCGACATGATGGTCGAGGCCATGCGGGTCGGCGAGGCCCTGGGCGTGCGCTTCGACATGGAGATCGAGGAGCGGCTGCGGGCGGGCGAGCGGATCGGCCCCTTCAAGACCTCAATGCTGCAGGACCTGGAGCGCGGCCGGCCCATGGAGATCGATGCCCTGGTCGGCGCGGTCGCCGAGATCGGCGACCTGCTGGAGATCGAGACCCCCCTGATCGACGCGGTCCGTGCCCTGACGATCCACCGCGCCCGCCTGGCCGGCTGCTATCCGCCGGCCTGAGGCCGCCTTCAGGCCTTCGTTAAGCCGGCCCTGCTAGACCTGGAACGACGGGAGCGATCCTCGTCGCCGATCCCTCGTCCGGGAGCCCTCGCATGACCGAACACCCCGCCCTCGAGGACGAGCTCGACTGGCTCGACCGGCATTCCGAGTGGGCCCGCTTCGGGGCCATCGCCGCCATGTTCACCGCCGCCCCGGCCGTGGGCTACCTCCTGGCCCTGGTCGCCGGCCCGGGATCGGACTTCGCCGTCGCCGCGGGGGCCATTGCCCTGCTGCTGACCCTGGGGCTCGGCTATGCCCTGTGGTCGAGCTACACCAAGGCGGTGCTGGTCCACGGCGTCTTCGGCGGCCTGATCGGCGCCGGCCTCCGCTTCCTCTTCTCGCGCGACCGGAAGGACCTGGAGAGCGCGAAGAAGAGTCTGGCCGAGGCCTTCACCGACCGCGAGCGGGCGCTGGAGATCAGCCGCAAGATCCGCGGCAAGGCGGCGGTCTTCCTCTGGCTCGGCCTCGGCTTCGGCCTCTGCGCCGGCCTGGTCGTCGCGATCGCCGGCAGCGCGCTGGGCTTCGGCGCCACCCTCGGCCTCTACGGCGCCAGCGGCGCGCTCTACGGCTTCGTCCTCAGCCGCCTCGGCCGCGCCGGCTACATCCTGATGCTGGAGTAGCGGGACCGCCCTCTCAGCCCAGGTTGCGCAGGCGGGCGATCCGCTCCGGCATCGGCGGGTGGGTCGAGAAGAGCGCGGTCGAGCGCTCGGAGAACTTGCGCAGGGGGTTGGCGATGAAGAGGTGCTGGACCGCCCGGTTGGCGCCCTCGAAGCGCTCGGCGCTGCCGTCGATTTTCTCCAGGGCGCCGATCAGGCCGAGCGGGCTGCGGGTCAGCTTCACCGCCGTGGCGTCGGCCAGGTACTCGCGCTCGCGCGAGATCGCCATCTGCACCAGCTTGGCGGCCAGCGGCGCCAGGATCGCCACCGCGAGAACCACCAGCATCACCAGCGCCACCGCCCCGCCGCCGCCTTTGCCGCGCCGGCGGGACCTGCCGATGCGGCCGTAGCGGAAGCCGCGGAACACGGTGTCCGTGACCAGGGCGATCAGGCCGACCACCACGCCGATGGCGGTGGCGTAGAGCACGTCGTTGTTGGCGATGTGGCTCATCTCGTGGGCGACCACGCCCTGAAGCTCGCGCCGCTGCAGCTTGTCCAGCAGGCCGCGGGTCACCGCGACCGCCGATTTCTCGGGCTTGAGGCCGGCGGCGAAGGCGTTGAGCGCCGGGGTCTCGATGACGAAGACCCGGGGCTTCGGCAGCCCGGCGGCGATCGCCATCTCCTCGACCACGTTGTGGAGCTGGGGCTCCGCTTCCTGCGTCACCTCCTCGGCACCGGTCATGCCCAGAAGGATGCGGTCGCCGAACAGCAGGGCGACCAGGATCCAGATCACGCTCAGGAGGGTCATGACCCCGGCGGCGCCGAGGCCCCAGGCGCTGGGCGCGATGAAGAGCTCCCAGGGCGAGAGCGCCGCGTCCCGGCCGGCCCCGCCGCGGTCGATGAACTCGGCCGCCCAGCCCAGCACGTAGCCGACGAGACCGCCGATCGACAGCATCACCAGGCAGAGCCAGAAGGTGTTGCGTTCGTTGCGCCGGATCGCCGCATAGAAGTCGGTGCGACTGAGGCCCACCGCGGCCGCGTCGGCGCTCGACATCGCCAAGTCCTAGCGCAGGTCGACGGCGACCGGCCCGGTCTCGGCCTCGGCGACCTCGAAGTAGCTCGCCCGCCGGAAGCCGAAGACGCCGGCGACCATGTTGCTGGGAAAGGACTCCACCGCGTTGTTCAGGCTCATGACCGAGTCGTTGTAGTGCTGGCGGGCGAAGGCGATGCGGTTCTCGGTCGTGGTCAGCTCTTCCTGCAGGCTCATGACGTTCTGGTTGGCCTTGAGGTCCGGATAGTTCTCGAAGACCGCGAAGAGCTTGCCCAGCGCGGCGCCCAGCATGCCCTCGGCCGCCATCGAGGCCTCGCGCGGGCCGTCGTGGGCGGCCATGGCCTTGGAGCGGGCCTCGACCACCTCGCGCAGGGTCTCCTGCTCGTAGTCCATGTAGTCCTTCACGACCTCGACCAGGTTGGGGATCAGGTCGTAGCGGCGCTTGAGCTGGACGTCGATCTGGCGCCAGGCGTTCTCGGACTGGTTCCGCTTCGCCACCAGGCCGTTGTAGAGCAGGATCACGGCACCGGCCAGGACGGCCAGCGCCACCAGGAGGACGATGAATTCGGTGGACATGGTCTTAAGCTCCATCGAGCTGCGAGGCCGCGGACTCGGCCAAGCCGTGCGCCGGGGTCCGGCGCCGGCGGCTTCGGCGACTCGAACCTCAGGTCTTGGAAAGTTCACCCCGTTCCGGCGCCCGGGGCAAGGCGCCAGCGTCCGCCGACGCCGCCGCGTCCTCCTCGCCGGCGCCGAAGTCGAAGAGATCGCCGCCGTCCATCTGGTGCAGCGCGAGCCGGACCGCGTCCTGGACCGCGTCGGGCACCGCCTCCTGGGCGCCGAGCCGCCGCCCGGCACCGGCCTCCCGCGCCTCGGCGAGCGGCGGCGCGGCCGCCGGGCTTTCCGTGACCCCGGCGCCGTAGGACAGCGGATCCGAAAAGAGCTCGATCGCGTCCAGGTCCTCGGCCGGCGCCTTGCCCTCCTCGAGCGGCGGCGGCGCATCGGCGCTTTCGGGCGGGGTGACCTCAGGCGCCGGCAGGGGCATCTCGGCCGGCTGGGTCAGCTCGAGCACCTCTTCCTCGTCGAGTACCGAGCGCGTGGCGGCCACGACTTCCTGGGCCTCCGCCACGGCCGCCGCGGCATCTTCCCCCGCGCCGCCGCGCGACGGCAGGATCCGGCTGCCGGCGCGCAGCACGCCGGCCATGGCCGAGCGCAGGATGCCGCCGCCGGACGCCGGCGCCTCGGTCTCCGAAAACGTCGCGGTCGTCCCGACCTCGGGGATCGCCGGCGGGGGCGCCGGGGCCTCGGACGAGAGCGTCGGCTCGGGCGAGTCCGGTGACGGCGCGTCTTCCACCAAGTCTTCGGGTGCCGGCGGCGGGTCCACCGTCTCGACCGGGGCCTCGATGGCGGCCTTGATGGCAGCCCCGTCCGGGATCTCGAGATCGGCCTCCGGGGCCTCGGACGGCGGCGCGGTCTCGGGACCCTCGAAGAGCTCCAGCGGCAGCGCCTCTTGCGTCGCCGGAGCGGCCGAGGGCGCCGCGGCCTGGGGAGCGGCCGGCAGCTCCAGGCCGGCCTGCGAGGCGAGTGCGGCGAAATCCGGAACCGTGACCTCGGGCAGGGCCGCCTCCCCCTCAGCTCCGTCCAGATCGGCCGGATCGGGCATCGAAGGCATCGTAGCCTCGGGCTCTAGGGGGTCGAGCGCCTCCACCGGGCCCGACGCGGGCCATGCCGGAAGCTCGGGCGGCCCGATGGCCGGCTCGGGCAAGGGCGGGTCGGGCAAGGGTGGCTCGGGCAAGGGTGGCTCGGGCAAGGGTGGCTCGGGGGCCGTCTCCGATGGGGGCTCCGCCGCCACGCCGGCCCAGGTCTCCGCCCAGGTCTGGACGCCGGCCCCGCTGTGCGCCGTCGCGGCCGGTTCAGGGATCGGTTCGGGGATCGGTTCGGGGATCGGCGCCACGACCGGCTCGGGCGTCGGCTCGGGCGTCGGGGCCACCGGCGGATCGGAGGGCCGGCCCGCCGGCCCCAGGGGGATGTCCGCCTTTGGCCTGCCCTCGGCGCCCGCGTCCGGGGATTCCGCCGGAGCGGCCGGCGCCGGCTCCATCGACGCATCGCAGGGGACCGCGCCCGGCACCACGGCGCCGGGCTCGACCTCGGCCGCGGGGACCGGCTCGGCCGCGCCCGAGGGAGGCTGCGGGCCGCTGCGGCGCAGCTCCGGCACGACGGTGGGGGCCGGCATCACCGCGGCGAAGGCCGTATGGTCCTGCGCGCGGGCCGCCTTCGGTGGCTCGGGGGGCTGCGGCTGGGGATCGGGCGGCGCCGCGGCCTCAGGCCTTACCGGCCCGGAGACGGCCGGCGGCGCGGTGGCCGTTTCCGGGGCAGAGCCAGCGTCCGGAACCAGGATCCCGGAAGCCCGAGGCTCCGGAGCCGGAGTCTCGGGAGACTGAAGTTCCGGCACCTGGAAGTCCGGCACCTCGAACTCCGGGACCGGGGGCGCCGGAACGACGGCCGCGGGGAGCGCAGTCGGCGCCGAAGGCTCGTCACGCCGGGGCGCGGGCGCCGGGCCTGCGCTCTCTGGCGCCGCCTCGAGAGTCTCGGAGGTTTCCGGCCTTGTGGCCTCAGCCGGCTCTTCCGCCTCGGGCAGGCCCGTTGCCCGCGCTTCGGCAGGCGGCGGGGTCGTCGCTTCGGCCTTGGCCGGGAAGTCGGGCAGGGCGGACGCAACCTTCTTCACCAGGTCGGCCGCAGAGCAGGGCTCCTCGGCAGGCGCCGCCGCGGGGGCCGGCGCCGATACCACGCCCTGGGCCTCCAGGTCCTGCAGGATCTCCTGGACCGGGAACTCGGGTTCCGGCGCCGCGCCGTGCGGCGCGGGCCTCGGCTCACTGGGTGCCGGCCCGGTCGCGATCCCCCCGGCCCGAGCCGGCGCCCGGGCCGAGCGGTCTCCGGCCGGTTCTCGCTGGGCCGGCTCTTTCCGGACTTGCTCGGGCTGGGCGGGGCAGGCCGCCAGGCCGTCGTCGCTGGGCAGCGCCGGCGCCTCGCCGAGCTCGGTCAGGGCCTGGGCCAAGTAGTCGCCCGGCAGCAGGCTGCCGTCGGGCATCAGCAGGTGCAGGGTCGGATGGGTCTCGGCGATGCCGACGAAGCCTTGGAACACAACCTCGCCGCCGTTGTCGAAGCACAGCACCATGTCGTCGCCGCGGCGCCCGAGCGCAGGCAGGCCGAGGTCGAAGCTGAGCTTGACGAAGAGCTGCGGGTAGATCGGGTAGACCTGCCTGCGCCCGGCCGGCGGCACCTCGACCCCGTAGAGGCTGAGGTGCGCCGCGGCCCCGGCTTCGGCCTCCGCCCTGCCGTCGGCGGAGACCCGGCCCGCCGCACGGCCCCCGGGGGCGGGCCCGGCAGCGGGCGCCGGCCCTTTCTCGGCGGGACTGAGTCCCTCTGCCATACCTGGCTCTCCGCTGGGCGTGAAGACTGAGAATCCGGGCCGCAGGCTAGGTCAAGGCCCTGAAAAATCCTTTAAGGCAAAGATCCCTTAAGGCTGGGCCGGATTAACCTTCGGAGGCGGCGCTTCGGCCAGCAACCGGTCCAGGCGCTGGGCGTTGCGCGGCGCCCAATCGGCCTCGTCGGTGTTATCGAAGAAGACATAGACGTCACGGCCCAGGGCCAGCTGCGCCCGCAGCCAGCCCGCCCAATCGGCCAGCTCCGCCTCGCCGTAGCAACCCCGATAGCGCGCCAAACGGCCGTGCAAGCGGACATAGGTGAAGTCTGCGGTCACCACCCGCGGCCCGCGCAGCTCGGCCAGCTCGAAGGGGCAGAAGGCGGCGCCGTGGGCTTCCAGGACGGCGTAGACCTCGGTGCAATGCCAGGAGGGATCGCGGAACTCGACGGCGACCCGCCGGCCGCGCGGCAGGCCGCCGAGGAAGGCATCCAGGCGCTGGGGATCGGCCCCGAAGCGCGGCGGCAGCTGAAACAGCACCGGTCCCAGCTTGTCCTCCAAAGCCTCGAGCCGCGCGAAGAAGGCGTCGAGCAACTCTCCGCAATCCCGCAGGCGCCGGAAGTGCGTGATCGCCCGCCAGGCCTTGGCGGCGAAGCGGAAGTCGGGCGGGGTCCGCGCCGCCCAGGTCTTGAGCTGGTCCTCCCGCGGCAGCCGATAGAAGCTGGCGTTAAGCTCGACGCAGCGCAGGACCCCGGCGTAGAAGCCCAGCCATTCGCCCGGCTTCAGGGCCTTCGGATAGAAGCCCTCCCGCCAGTTCCGGTAGCTCCACCCGGAGGTGCCGATCCAATGCCGCGCCATACGTGAGACGGCTCCACCCGATCCGGGGACCCGAAAGCCGAGACCGATAAGCAGAAATACAGTAGTCGATTCGCCTTCTAGAGGTCCCCGCTGCACGATTCGGATAGCTGTAATGGCCGATTTGTAATAGAAATGACAAATATGGCGGCGCTTCCTTGAGGCAGATCAATCCATTCACTAGCTACAGAGGCGAGAATGGAACCCGGCGCTGCGCACGGAGGGTTGGGGAGGCCCCTGTGTCGGAAACACACACATCATCGCTTCAGGCCGCCTCTGAAGGCGCGGGGCTTTCCGCTCCGTCGCGAACCCAGGACAAGAAGCCGAACCAGGAGGTCGAGCTCAAGCTGACCGCTGAGCGCGAACAGCTGAACGAAGCCTGGGCGAGCCGCCTGCTGGCGACCCGGGCCGGAGGCGAAGCGGTCCGCCAGCTTGAGACCGTCTACTACGACACCGCCGACCAGCGCCTGCGCCGCCGTGGGCTGGCCCTGAGGGTCCGGAAGGACGGATCGCGCTTCATCCAGACCGTGAAGACCGAGGCCAACGGCGCCGCCGGACTGATAACACGCGGCGAGTTCTCCTGCGCCGTGCCGTCGGCCAAGCCCGACCTGAAGCGGATCGAGGATCCGGAGTTGAAGCGGCACATGGGCCTGATCCTGGCGGCCGAGCTGGAGCCGGTCTTCACCACCCGGGTCGAGCGCCGGAGCCGCAAGCTGCGCCGCGGCGGACGCAACCTGCCCAAGGCCGTGATCGAAATCGCCCTGGACGATGGCGAGGTGGTCACCGAGTCCGGCCGGCGGCGCCTCGCCGAACTGGAGCTCGAGCTGCTCGAGGGCGCCCCCGAGGTGCTTTACGACCTGGCGCGCAAGCTGGTCGGCGAGACACCACTTGCCTTGCAGACGGTCACCAAGTCGGACTGGGGCTATGCCCTCGCCCGCGGCGAGACCCCGAAGTGGGTCCGGGCGGCCGACCCGGATTTCCCGGCGGACATCACCCTGGACCGCGCCCTGGACGGCATCTTCCGCAGCTGCATCCGCCATTGGCTGGCCAACCATGCGCCGGTCCTGGAAGACGACGACCCGGAAGGGGTGCATCAGCTCAGGGTCGCGCTGCGGCGCTTGAGGTCGGCGCTCTCGGTCTTCAAGTTGATTCTGCCGCCCGAGGACGCCGCCTGGATCAACCAGGAGGCGCGCTGGCTGATCCAGAGCCTGGGCCCGGCACGCGACTGGGACGTCTTCCTGACCGAGCTGATGCCGCCGCTGCAGGCGGCGCGGCCGGACAGCGGCGACCTCGCGGTCCTGACCGCCGCGGCCGAGGACGCCCGCAAGCTGGGCTACCAGCGCGCCCGCAAGGCGCTGCGCTCGGGACGCTATACCGCCTTCGTGCTGGACCTGGAGCGCTGGACCGAGGCCGGCGGCTGGCACGACGGCGACGGCAACGGCCGCTTCGAGGAGCCGCTCTCCGACTACGCCTGCCGGCTCCTGCGCAAGCGTCACAAGCGGGTCCTGAAGGAGGGTCGCGACTTCGAGCATCTATCCGACGAGAAGCGCCACGAGCTGCGTATCACCCTGAAGAAGCTGCGCTACACCTGCGAGTTCTTCGCCTCCCTCTATCCGAAGGACAAGACCCGGCCCTACGTCAGGGCCCTGAAGTCGCTGCAGGACGAGCTGGGCCACCTGAACGACGTGGTGGTCGCGGAGGACCTGCTCGACAGCCTCCACGGCGGCGGCGACGGCAGCAACACGGCCGCGCTCCGCGCCGCGGCCGGCATGGTGATCGGCTGGTACAGCAGCGCCATCGACGCCTCGCGCCCGGCGATGGTGCGGCGCTGGGACGAGTTCGCCGCAAGCGATCCCTTCTGGACCCGGGGCTGAGGGGGGCGGACGAGAGCATGATCTCCGTCCTGGTTGCTAACTCCAAGGGTGGCTGCGGCAAGACCACAATCGCGACCAACCTGGCCGCTGCCTTCGCCGCCGGGGGCCTGCCGACGGCCCTGGCCGACACCGACCGCCAGCGCTCCAGCCTCGGCTGGCTGGAGTCGCGCCCTGAGACGGCCGCATCGATCGCCGGTCTCGACTGGGTCAAGTCGATGAAGAAGCCGCCCAAGCGCACCGAGCGGCTGATCATCGATTCCCCCGCGGCCGTAACCGGCAAGGAGGCCAAGGAACTGGTGGCCATGGCCGACGTCATCGTCGTGCCGGTTCTGGCCTCGGCCTTCGACCAGGGCGCGACCCGCGAATTCCTGGACAAGGTCCGCGAGTTCAAGGCGATCCGCAAGAACCGCAAGCCGCTGGCCCTGGTCCGCAACCGGGTGCGCAGCGGCAGCCGCGCCGCCGCGCGCCTGGACATGTTCCTGATGGAGCTGGAGACCCGCGACGTCGGCTGGCTGCCGGACCGCGCGATCTACAACGAGATGGCCTGGCGCGGCATGAGCATCTTCGACCTCGACAGCCTGCAGGCCGAGACCTTGCAGCGGGACTGGGTCCCTCTGATCCGCTACATCGAGAACGAGGGCTTCGCCTTCGAGGACGGCCTCCTCGACGAGGGCGCCGTCCCCAACTAACGCCGCCGGCTTTCGGGCAACGCAGGCGCCGTCAGCCGCGGCTGCGCTGCGCCCGGGGTTCCGCGTCCAGAGCGGGTTGCTCCGCCTCCCTTTCCAAGCCGTCGGTCCAGGCGACCACCTCGTCGATGCGGGCCAGGGCTTCCGCGCCGGCGACTTCCGCGGCCCCGACCATCGGCCTGGCCTTGGCCGGCAGCCGGCCGGCCGCGCCCTGCCTTAGAAGCTGCAAGGCGCCGAGGATCGAGGCCAGCGCCGGCCGCAGCTCGCCGTCCAGGACGGCCTTCAGGTGGGCGCGGAGGCCGTCCAGCTCCCCCGCCCCGCTGACGTCGCGGATCACCCCGATGAAGAAGCGACGGCCGCCGAGAACGACCTCGCCGAGCGAGAGCTCGATCGGCAGGATCGAGCCGTCGCGCCGCTGCGCGGTCAGCTTGCGGATCGGCCCGGCCGGCTTGGCGTGGTCCTTGGACAGGTAGCGCCGGATATAGCCGTCGTGCTCGCTGCGGTAGGGCTCCGGCATCAGGACCTTGACGTTCTTGCCGAGCAGCTCCCGCGCCTCGTAGCCGAGCAGGCGTTCCGCGGCCGGGTTCAGGCGCTCGATCGTGCCGAGCCAGTCGATCATGACGATCGCGTCCTCGGCCATCTCGAAGATCGCTCGCGCCTGCGTCTCGCTCTCCCGGAACGAAGCCTCCACCGCCCGGCGCAGGCCGACCTCGCGGGCCAGCTCGGCGTTGGAGCGCTCCAGCTCCCGGGCCTGCTGCTGGAGGCGCGCCTCGCGACCCTTCAGCTCGGTGATGTCGGTGCGGATGCCGACGACGCCGCCGTCCTCGGTCCGCCGCTCCTCGATCCGCAGCCAGCGCCCGTCGCCCAGCTGCTGCTCCAGTGGCGCCCCGGGGTCCCGATGCAGGGCCATGCGCTCTCGGACGAAGTCCTCGACCCGGCCCAGGGCCTCGGCGTACTGGCCCCGCTCGGCACCATAGCGGATGATTTCCTCGAAGCGGGCGCCGGTTTCGATCGCCGCGGCGCACTCTGCGTAGATCTCCGCGTACTTGCTGTTGGAGACGACCAGACGGTCCTCGGCGTCGAAAAGCGCGAAGCCCTCCGATATCGACTCGATCGCGGTCCGCAGGCGGCGCTCGGCCTCGGCCTGATCGGTCTGCGCCTTCTTGAGGTCGGCGATGTCGAGGGCGACGTAGATGATCGCGTCCGGCTCGCCCTCCTCGCTGCCCAGGGGCGAGGCGGAGACCGCGATCGGCAGCCAAGCCCCCCGGCCGGCCAGGCAGACCGCCTCGAGAAACTGCACCCGCTCCTCGATCTTCGTCGGATCCAGCGCGGCGACTTCGCTGCCGGTCTGGCCGTCGCGCAGGACGTCGAGGATCTGGCGCCCGCGCAGCTCCGCCTCGGGCATCGCCAGCAGCTCCCGCGCCGCGCGGTTGGCCGCCCGGATCCGACCCTGCCGGTCGGTGACCAGCACCAGCTCTGCCATCGAGTTGAGGATGTTGTCGACCCGGTCGCGCGACATGGTGGTCTGCTCCAGGCGCGCGATCATGCCGTTGAAGGACTCCGCCAGGCGCTGGAACTCCCTGGACCGGAAGGACGAGACGCGGCGGCTGAGGTCGCCAGCGCGGCCGAAGCCCTGGATCTGGTCGATGAAGCCGAGCAGCGGGCGGGTCGCCAGCAGGGCGGCCAAGAGGATTCCCCCGACCAGGGCCAGGATGCTGACCACGATCGCGACCAGCATGATCTTCTCGACCTGATCGACGGTCTTGAAGGCCGAGGCCCGCTCGGCGACGGTGATCACCGAGACGCCGGCCTGGCGCGGCACCTGCGCTTCAGCCCGGACCCAGCCGCCGAGCGGGACATCGACGATCTCGTCCCATTGGTTCGTCAGCTCGGGGATCGACGAGAACAGCACGAAGCCGGATTCGTGCACGACGATGGTGTTCGTCATCGAGGACGCGGCGGCGAAGAAGCTTCCCAGGTTGCTGCCGAGGTACTCCACGACCAGGCTGCCCTCCGGCAGGCCCTCGTAGATCACTGGCACGGCGATGATCAGGCCCGAAGGTGCCAGCCTGATCGCATCCTGTCCCTCCATGACGCCGGGAAGCCAGTCCGCGCCCTGGTAGGAGATGTTGCGCCCGGTCGAGGCGATTGCCCGGCCCCGGTAGTCGGTCAGGGTGATGATCGCCCCCCTCGGCCCCGGCATGCGCAGGGACCGGAAGAAGGTGCCGAGGTAGCTCTCGCGCTGGATCGTGTCGACCAGGCTGTTGACCAAAAGGTCGTTGGCGGCGAGCACACGCGCGGCGTCTTGCAGGATCGCGATCTCGGTCGCGATGGCGTCGGCGCGGTGGTCCGCGTCGCGGCGCAGACCACCGCGGACCTCGTCCTCGACCGTCGCCCGGGTGATCTCGGCGGCGCCGTACCAGACCGCCAGGAGCAGCAGGATCGAAACCGGCAGGACTCGCCACAGGACCTGGCCGAGCAGGCCCCTGCGCGGCGCCGTCGTCATGGGGCCCCGATCGGGACGATGGCGCCCCGGGCGTCATAGCGGCAAAGGCGGAAGTCGCCGGCGTCCAGCGCGTCGTGGCGTTCCGGCGTGAAGGCCGGATCGTAGTCGCGCATCAGGCCCTCGTAGCGGCCGAGCCGCTCAAGGCTGCGGCGCACCGCCGCCCGCTCCGCGGTCCCGGCGCGCTCGATCGCGCGGCCGAGCAGCTGGACCAGGTCGTAGGCGTGGGCGGTCCCGACCGGCGAGATCACGTCGGCGGGCGAGCGGCAGCCGCCGAAGCGCCCGCAATAGGCCTCGTAGAGCCGCGCCGCGCGCGCGGGAAAGGGCGGATCGAAGAAGGAGAAGGTCTGCAGGAAGGACAGGTCGACCTTGCTCAGGTCCGCGCCGGCCTGGGTGAAGAAGTCGCCCCCTGTGATGCCCCAGTGCGAGATGATCGGCAGGCGCGCGGCCTCGGGCCGGCTTGCCACCTCGCGGACCGCGACCAGACCGTCGACCGGGTTGGCGACCAGCATGATGACCTCGGCGCCGGCGGCGCGCAGGGCGTCGACCTGCGCGCTCATGTCGCGCTCGCCGCTGTTGAACCAGGCGACGGCGGCCGGCTGCAGGCCCTGGCGGGCCAGGGCCTCGCGCATGGCGGTCTCGTTCGATCGGCCCCAGCCGGTACGCCAGAGCAGCAGACCCAGGCGCTCGAAGCCGCGGTCGCGGGCCGCCTTGACCAGGAAGCCGCCGGCGTGCTCGTCGCGGACCGAGACCCGGAACACGAAGTTGGGATCGTAGCCGTTGGAGACCACCGGCGTACCGGCGGCCCAGGGGCCGAGGTAGAGCAGGCCGTGGCGATGGATCGTCTCCAGCTCCGCCAGGGCGACCGGTGTGTGGATGCCGCCGACGACCGCGATCAGGTCCTCCATCGCGGCGAAGGCCTCGATGTTGTCGCGGCCGCGCGCCGGGGTGCCGCGGTGGTCGCGCACCACCAGCGAGAGCGGCCGGCCGAGCACGCCGCCCCGGGCGTTGATGTCCTCGATCGCCAGAACCAGGCCGCGGCGGATCGCCTCGCCGCTCTGGGCCGCGCCCTTCGACATATCGGCGTCGAGTCCGATCACGATGGGATCCGCCGTCGGATCGACGGCCGCGGATTGCGTCTCCGCCCGGGCCGATCCGACAGCCAGGCAGAGGGCCAGGGCGGCCGGCCCTGCGAAGGCGAGGTAAGCGCTTTTTCCTGTCACTTTGGGTATCTCGTTCCGTGGGCAGGTGGACCGGAGCAGGCCCCCCGGGGGTCGAGGGCAGACGCGCCCTCACGCCCTGTCAGCACGCCAAAAAGGCGTATATCGAAAGACATTTTTATCCATCGGAATTAAAAGACCCTGAAAGGGCTTCAGGCTTTCGAAATGGAAAAGTGCTAAGCTATTACGAATCGATTCGGCTCTTGTGCGGCGTGGTCGAGGTTACCACGTCCGCTGTGGGGCGAGGACGAAGCGCGCGGGGAAAAACGACGGAGTCGCCGCGTATAACAAACGACGATAGAGGGAACTAAAGGGGTCGGGAGCTTGGTTTCGACGGAGGCCAAGAATCTGTTAACCATATTGGTGCAAGGTTCTTTGGCGCCGTTGCAAGTCAACGTCAGCACTTGTGTGGGAGCCCACGATGACCGCCCTTGCCAAGGATGTTTTCGACCTCTTTTCCGAAGTCTACGACCGCGACAAGCAGGAGGACATGAGTCTTCAGGACTACCTGATGGCTTGTCGCGACGATCCGATGATGTACGCCACCGCCGCCGAGCGTATGATCGCGGCGATCGGCGAGCCCGAGGTGATCGACACCAGCGCGGATTCCCGCCTCGGCCGCATCTTCCTGAACCGGACGATCAAGGTCTATCCGGCCTTCAAGGACTTCTACGGCATGGAGGACACGATCCAGCGGATCGTGGGCTACTTCCAGTACGCGGCGCAGGGCCTGGAAGAGCGCAAGCAGATCCTCTACCTGCTGGGGCCCGTGGGCGGCGGCAAGTCCTCCCTGGCGGAGCGCCTGAAGAGCCTGATGGAGGCCTATCCGATCTACGTCCTCAAGGCCGGCGACGAGATCAGCCCAGTGCTGGAGTCGCCCCTCGGCCTCTTCGACCCGGAGAAGTTCGGCGATCTGCTTGAGAGCAAGTACGGCATCGCAGAGCGGCGCCTCAACGGCCTGATCTCGCCCTGGGCGACCAAGCGGCTGGACGAGTTCGACGGCGACATCTCCAAGTTCACGGTGACCCGGCTGATGCCCTCGCGGCTGCGCCGGATCGGCATCGCCAAGACCGAACCAGGCGACGAGAACAACCAGGACATCTCGGCGCTGGTCGGCAAGATCGACATCCGCAAGCTCGAGCACTACAGCCAGAACGACCCCGACGCCTACAGCTTCTCCGGCGGCCTGAACTGCACGACCCAGGGCATGCTGGAGTTCGTCGAGATGTTCAAGGCGCCGATCAAGGTGCTGCATCCGCTGCTGACCGCGACCCAGGAAGGCAACTACCTGGGGACCGAGAGCTTCGGCGCCTTCCCCTTCCAGGGCACCGTCCTGGCTCACTCCAACGAGGCCGAGTGGGAGCAGTTCAAGAACAACAAGAACAACGAGGCCTTCCTCGACCGGATCTGCGTGGTCAAGGTGCCCTACTGCCTCAGGGTCCACGAGGAAGCGAAGATCTACGACAAGCTCTTGCGAGAGAGCGAGCTGGGCGAAGCCTCCTGCGCGCCCGAGGTCCTGGACACGCTCAGCAAGTTCTGCGTCCTGACCCGCCTGCGCGAGCACGAGAACTCCTCGATCTTCTCCAAGATGCGGATCTACGACGGCGAGAACCTCAAGGACACCGATCCCAAGGCCAAGTCGGTCCAGGAGTACCGCGAGGTCGCTGGGGTCGACGAGGGCATGAACGGCGTCTCGACCCGCTTCGCCTTCAAGGTCCTGTCCGAGACCTTCAACTACGACACCGAGGAGGTCGCCGCCGATCCGGTGCACCTGATGTACATCCTCGAGCACTCGGTCAAGCGCGAGCAGTTCCCCAAGGAGACCGAGGAGCGCTACCTGGAGTTCATTAAATCCGAGTTGGCGCCGCGCTACGCCGAGTTCATCGGCCACGAGATCCAGAAGGCCTACCTGGAGTCCTATTCCGAGTACGGTCAGAACCTCTTTGACCGCTACATCGCCTACGCCGATGCCTGGATCGAAGAGCAGGACTACAAGGACCCGGACACCGGCCAGGTCTTCGACCGCGAGATCCTGGACGCCGAGCTGTCCAAGATCGAGAAGCCGGCCGGCATCGCCAACCCGAAGGACTTCCGCAACGAGGTGGTCAAGTTCTCGCTGCGCGCCCGGGCCAACAACAACGGCAAGAACCCGTCCTGGACCAGCTACGAGAAGATCCGCGAGGTCATCGAGAAGCGGATGTTCAGCCAGGTCGAGGACCTGCTGCCGGTGATCAGCTTCGGCACCAAGAAGGACAGCCAGACGGACAAGCAGCACACCGAGTTCGTCCACCGCATGACCTCGCGCGGCTACACCGAGCGGCAGGTCCGCCGGCTGGTCGAGTGGTACATGCGGGTCAACAAGGCCGGCTGACGCGGGCCGGGCCCCTGGCGCCAGGCCAAGGGGCCCTAGGAGGGCAGACGTCATGCGACACTTCATCGACAGGCGCCTGAATCCCAAGGACAAGAGCCTCGTCAACCGGCAGCGCTTCCTGCGCCGCGCCCGTGCGCAGATCAAGGACGCGGTCAACAAGTCGCTCAAGGACCGCAAGATCACCGATGTCGGCGGCGGGGAATCGGTCTCGATCCCGAGCAAGGGAATCCGCGAGCCCCGCCTGCGCCACGCTTCCAGCGGCGGCCGGCGCCAGCGGATCTTCCCGGGGAACAAGGAGTTCACCCCGGGCGACCGGATCAACAAGCCGCCCAGCGGCAAGGGCGAGGGCGGCAAGGAGGCCAGCGACAGCGGCGAGGGCGAGGACGAGTTCACCTTCGCCCTGACCCGCGAGGAGTTCCTCGACCTCTTCTTCGAGGATCTGGAACTGCCCGACCTGGTCAAGACCAACCTCAAGGAAACAACGGCCTACAAGCCGCAGCGCGCCGGCTACTCGGTCGACGGCACGACCACCAACATCAACGTGCTGCGCACCATGCGCCACAGCCTGGGCCGGCGCATCGCGCTCAAGCGCCCGGTGCTGGGTGACGTCGAGGGCCTGCAGGCGGAGGTCGACGAGCTGGAGACCAAGGACCACCTCGACGCCCGCGAGATGCGCCGCCTGATCGAACTCAAGGTCGAGCTGGAGAACGTCCAGCGGCGCTGGAAGGCGATTCCCTACATCGACCCGCTGGACATCCGCTACAACCGCTTCGAGCAGGTGCCGCAGCCCAAGACCAACGCGGTGATGTTCTGCCTGATGGACGTGTCGGGTTCCATGGGCCCGCGCGAGAAGGACCTCGCCAAGCGCTTCTTCATCCTGCTGCACCTCTTCCTCGAGCGCCGCTACGAACGCATCGACATCGTTTTCATCCGCCACACCCACAAGGCCTCCGAGGTCGACGAGGAGACCTTCTTCTACAGCCGCGAAACCGGCGGCACGGTGGTGTCCACCGCGCTGGTCGAGATGCGCAAGGTCCTGCGCGACCGCTATCCGGTCCAGGACTGGAACATCTACGCGGCCCAGGCCTCGGACGGCGACAACTTCGAGGACGACACCGGCTATTGCCTGGAACTCCTGGCCCAGGAGCTGCTGCCGGTCTGCCAGTACTTCGCTTACGTCGAGATCCTCGACGAGCGCGAGTTCCAGTTGTTCCAGAACTCGAACGGCGGCAAGACCCTGTGGCGCGGCTACCGCCGGCTGGCCGAGGCCTTCGAGAACTTCGAGACCAAGCGGATCTCCAAGCCGGGTGACATCTATCCGGTGTTCCGCGAGCTCTTCGCCAAGAACAAGGAAACGGCCTGACGGGCCGGGGAGCAGACATGGCTGCGGCAAGCAAGCGAAAGGCGGCGACGCCGAAGACGACGAAGCCGAAGGCCCCGAAGACGAAGGCCCCGAAACCCACGTCGGCACGAGGCCTTCTGTTCGACGGCTCGGAATGGACCTTTCAGAAGCTCGAGACGACCTACGCCGCGATCCAGGAGATCGCCGAGGAGGACCTCGGCCTCGAGGTCTATCCCAACCAGATCGAGATCATCTCCTCGGAGCAGATGCTGGATGCCTACTGCGCCATCGGCATGCCGCTGATGTACCAGCACTGGTCCTTCGGCAAGCGCTTCGTCCACGAGGAGACGATGTACCGCAAGGGCTTCCAGGGCCTGGCCTACGAGATCGTCATCAACTCCAACCCCTGCATCAGCTACTACATGGAAGAGAACACCATGGCGATGCAGACCCTGGTCCTGGCCCACGCCGCCTTCGGGCATAACCACTTCTTCAAGAACAACTACCTGTTCCAGCAGTGGACCGACGCCGAGGCGATCCTCGACTACCTGGAGTTCGCCAAGGGCTACATCGCCAAGTGCGAGGAGCGCCATGGCCTGGACGCCGTCGAGGAGGTGCTGGACGCCGCCCACGCCCTGATGGACCAGGGCGTCTTCCGCTACCGCCGGCAGAACTTCGTCACCGAGCGCCAGCGCCGGGAGCGCGCCGAAGCGCGCCAGGCCTACGAAGAGCAGACCTACAACGACCTCTGGCGCACCCTGCCCAAGCCGGCCGACAGCGAGGACCCCAGCGAGACCGAAAGGCTGCTGGCCGAGCGCAAGAAGCAGCTCAACCTGCCGGAAGAGAACCTGCTCTACTTCATCGAGAAGAACAGCCCGGCGCTCGAGCCCTGGCAGCGGGAGATGCTGCGCATCGTCCGGAACCTGGCGCAGTACTTCTACCCGCAGAAGCAGACCAAGGTGATGAACGAGGGCTGCGCGACCTTCGTGCACCACTACATCGTCAACGCGCTCTACGATCGCGGCCAGATCACCGAGGGCGCCCTGATGGAGGTGCTGCACAGCCACTCCAACGTGGTCTTCCAGCCGGACTTCGATGATCCCCGCTTCTCGGGCATCAACCCCTACGCCCTGGGCTTCGCGATGATGCAGGATATCGTGCGGATCTGCACGGAGCCCAGCGACGAGGACCGCGACTGGTTCCCCGAGATCGCCGGCTGCGACGACTGGCGCAGCGTCCTGCGCGACGCCTGGGCCAACTACCGGGACGAGTCCTTCATCCGGCAGTATCTCAGCCCGCGCCTGATCCGCGAGTTCAAGCTCTTCCTGCTGAACGACGATTCGCGCGACAAGTACTACGAGGTCGGCGCGATCCACGACGAGCGCGGCTACCGCGAGGTCCGCGACAAGCTGGCGGTGTCCTACGACATTTCGCAGAACGAACCCGACATTCAGGTCGTCGACGTCGACCTCAAGGGCGACCGCGAGCTCGTGCTCAAGCACAACGTGCGCGACGGCATCCCCCTGGACGAGCGCAACCGCGACGAGGTCCTGGCCCAGATCCGCCGGCTCTGGGGCTACGACGTCCGCCTCAGCGGCGTCGACGCGGACAGCGAGAAGACCCTCTACGAATCCCGCTCCGTCTCCCAGCGCGCCAAGAAGGAAGATTGAGGCGACCCCTCACCCGCTCGCTTCGCTCGCCACCCTCTCCCGCGGGGAGAGGGTATCCGCAATCCGCCGACAACGGGATCCCTCTCCCTCGGGGAGAGGGATGCGCAGGCTTGGCGACGCGCAGCCGAGCCTTAGCCGGAGCTGGGTGAGGGGAACAAAGCACCGGCCATAGACACCTATGGCCCCTCAGCCCCCTGCCACCGCGTCGACCTCCGCGACCAGCGCCCGCTTGGCTTCCGGCGCCAGGAACGACGCCTCGAAGGAGTTGCGCGCCAGGGCCGCCAGGTCCGCCCGGCTCAGGCCCAGGGCGTCCTGGACCGCGGCGTAGTTCTCGTTCACGTAGCCGCCGAAGTAGGCCGGGTCGTCGGAGTTGACCGTGACGAAGAGGCCCAGCTCCATCATCCGGCGCAGGGGGTGATCGGCCATGTCCTCGACCACGCAGAGCCGCAGGTTGGACAGCGGGCAGACGGTCAGCGGCACCCGCGCCGCGACCAGGCGTTCGACCAGGGCCGGGTCCTCCAGGCAGCGCACGCCGTGGTCGATGCGCTCGACCTCAAGCGCGTCCAGGGCGCCGCGCACGTAGTCGGCCGGCCCCTCCTCGCCGGCGTGGGCGACGAGCCGGAAGCCCTCGGCCCGGCTGCGCGCGAAGGCGCGCCGGAACTTCTCCGGCGGATGGCCCAGCTCCGAGGAGTCCAGTCCGATCCCGGCGATGCGGTCCCTGTAGGGCAGGGCCTGCTCCAGGGTCGCCAGGGCGGAGTCCTCGTCGAGGTGGCGCAGGAAGCAGAGGATCAGCCGGCTGGTCAGGCCCAGCTTCGCCTCGGCGTCGGCCAGGGCCCGGTGGATGCCGTCGATCACCGTGGCGAAGGCGACGCCCCGCTCGGTGTGGCCTTGGGGGTCGAAGAAGATCTCGGCGTGGCGGACGTTCTCGGCCGCCGCCGTCTCCAGGTAGGCCCAGGTCAGGTCGTAGAAGTCCTGCTCGCCCTGCAGCACGCCCATGCCCTGGTAGTAGAGGTCGAGGAAGTCCTGGAGGCTGCCGAAGTCGTAGGCGGCGCGCAGGGCCTCGACCGAGTCGTAGGGCAGGCCGATGCCGTTGCGTTCGGCCAGGGTCAGCATCAGCTCGGGCTCCAGGGTGCCTTCGATGTGGAGGTGCAGCTCCGCCTTGGGCAGGCTCCGGATGAAATCGCGATCGGCCATGCGGTGCTTCTCGTCCTTGTCTCTTGAGGGTGCCGGAGTGTAGCACTGAGGAGCGGCCTGGCTGGTTAAGAGATATTGTGGAATGAGGACAGGACCATGACGGCAGCCCCGGAGGACAGCCGGATCACCCCGCTCTTCGAGGCGGCGGCCATCTCCCGGCGGGTCTCCGAGCTCGCCGAGGAGATCGCGGCCAGGATCGAGGGCGACTTCGTCGTCGTCGGCCTGCTGAAGGGCAGCTTCGTCTTCGTCGCCGACCTGGTGCGGGCGCTGGACGCCCGGGGCCGCGGGCCGCGGATCGAGTTCCTGCGCCTCTCGAGCTACGGCCTGGCCAAGGAGAGTGCGGGCGAGGTCCACCTGATCGGCGACATCCCGACCGACATCGCCGGACAGAAGATCCTGCTGGTCGACGACATCGTCGACACCGGCCGCTCGCTCGCCTACGCCCGGGCGCTGATGGAGCAGCGCGGCATCGGGCCGCTCTGGACCTGTGCCCTGATCGACAAGCCGAGCCGGCGCGAGGTCGAGATCGCCGCCGACTTCGTCGGCTTCACGGTCGGCAACGTCTTCATCGCCGGCTACGGCATCGACTACGCCGAGCACTACCGCCACCTGCCCTACATCGGCGCGGTGGAGTAGGAGCCTCTCACCCACGGACGCCGGAGTGCCACCCCCACCCCAACCCTCCCCCATCAAGGGGGAGGGAGAAACGCACGCGGCAGCCTCGCTCTCGTTCCCTCCCCCCTTGTGGGGGAGGGTTAGGGTGGGGGGTATCAGCCCCAATAGGCCGGCGGTCTCTCCCCCTCAACTCATGATCGCCCAGAAGATCATCAGGTTGCCGATCCAGCCCACCGCGAAGGCTGCGGTGCGCAGCCAGGGGATGCCGGCGATGTGGACCACGGTCTGGACGATCCGGGCCCAGAAGAAGAGCCGCGCGCCGAGGACCGTCAGGTCGCTGGCCACCCCGGCGACGTGGGCGATCAGGACCAGGGCGGCGAAGGGCACCAGGTTTTCTACCAGGTTCATGTGTGCCCGGTGGCAGCGCTGCGCCCAGGCCGGCAGGTCGTCGTAGAATCCGGTCGGATAGCCGACCGCGCGGCTCAGGCCGCGGGTCCTGATCTCCGCGAGGACGTAGGGAATCCAGAGCAGCAGCGACAGCAGGGCCGCGTAGGCCAGGTAGCGCAGCTCGACGGTCAGCAGCAGCAGGTCCGAAGGCATCTTCCACTCCCGATGACAGTGCCCGGCGGCGCGGCGGTCGCGCACCAGCGGCGCAGTCTACCCGCCCGCGGCCGGGCCGCGGGCGGGCGTTTCTCGGGCCTGGACGGGCGCGCCTGCAGGGCCGGCGGTCCATCCCGCCCGGCCGCGTCAGGACCGCAGCGCGGCGAGATCCGGAACCGGCCGCGCCGTCTCGTCCTGGCCCGCCATGTGGCGCTCCAGGCTGGCCGCGATCCGCAGCAGGCCGGCGTCGTCCTGGCAGCGCCCGACGATCTGGATGCCGAAGGGCAGGCCGCGATGGTCGCGCCCGCAGGGCAGCACCACCACCGGATGCGTGGTCATGGTGATGCCGTAGGTGATCGCCAGCCAGCGCATGTAGGTGTCCATCGCCAGGCCGCTGATCTCAGTGACGTAGGGCTGCTCGTGCGGGAAGGGCGAGACCGCGCAGGCCGGGCAGATCAGGACGTCGATCTCGTCGTAAAGCGCGAGAAAACGGCGGTAGGCCTTGGTCTGCTCGGCGTGGGCCCAGGCGATGTCCGAGGCGGTGTAGACCAGGCCCCGCTCCAGGTTGTCGATCACGTTGGGACCGAGCTCGTCACGGTGCTTCTCGATTCGCTCGGCGTGCGCGGCCAGGAAGTTGACCCCGCGCAGGATCTCGAAGACCTCGTGCACCGGGCCGAGTTCCGGGTCGCGGGCCTCGCAGGCGGCGAAGGCCGGCGCCAGCCCGGACATGCGCTCCCGGAAGACGGCACGGATCTCGTCGTCGACCGGGGCGCAGCCCAGGTCCTCGGAGGTCGCGACCCTGAGGCTGGAGAGGTCGACCTCCGCCGAGAGTTCGCCCAGCTCGGGGTCCAGGGCCTGGGAGAAGGGGTCCCGCGGGTCCCAGTCGATCTGCGCGCGGAACAAGAGGGCGGTGTCGGCCAGGGTCCGGCCCATCGGGCCCTGGACCGGCAGCGGCGACCAGCCGACCGGCCGGTCCTCGTCCGGCACCAGGCCGGGCGAAGGCCGGTAGCCGACGATGCCGCAGAAGCCGGCCGGCGTGCGCAGGCTGCCGCCGAAGTCGGAGCCGGTCGCCAGCGGGACCATCCCGGTGGCCAGGGCGACCGCAGTGCCGCCGGAGGAACCGCCGCAGGTGAGCTCCGGGTCGAAGGGGTTGCCGGTGGCGCCGTAGACCTTGTTGCGGGTGTTGGCGCCGGCGCCGAACTCGGGCGTGTTGGTCTTGGCCAGCACGATGCCGCCGGCGGCGCGCAGAGCGGCCACCATGCGTTCGTCCGCCTCCGGCACATGATCCTTGTAGAGCAGCGAGCCGAAGGTGGTGCGCAGGCCCTCGGTCAGGTTGAGGTCCTTGATACCCAGGGGCAGGCCGTGCAGCGGCCCCAGGTCCTCGCCGTCCAGGACCGCCTTCTCGGCGGCCGCGGCCTCGGCCCGCGCCCGCGCCTCGCAGGTCGCGACCACGGCGTTGAGCGCCGGGTTCACCGCCGCGATCCGGGCCAGGCAGCCGTCCAGAAGCTCGACGGGCGATACCTCCTTGGTCCCGATCCGCCGCCGCAGCTCGACGGCGTCGAGGTCACAGAGCTCAGTCATGTCTATCCTCTTCTTTTCTTTTTGTCGTCGCTTTCGCGTCTTGTTTTTCTTCTATCCCGCGGGCGTACCTCCGGCGCCCAGGTCCCAGAACAGGCCGGTCATCAGCTGCAGCGCCTCCCGCGAGACCGGCTCGAGGATGTGCTCGTCCGGCGCATGCTGCGAACAGGAGGCATAGGAATGCGGCACCCAGATCGTCGGCAGGCCCAGCAGCTCGGCAAAGACGTCGTTGGGCAGCGAGCCGCCCAGATTGGGCAGCACCGCCACCGGCTTGCCCGAGGTCGACTCCAAGGAGGCGACGGCCCAGCGCGCCCAGGGGTGCTCCGGGTCCAGGCGGGTCGCGGCCATGGTGTCCTCGGCCGGGCTGATCGCAACCATCTCGAAGCCGCGCGCATCGAGGTGCCGGCGCAGCCCCGGCATGAAGCTCGCCGGATCGCTGGGCACCACGTAGCGCAGATGGCAATGCGCCGTGGCCCGCGGCGGAATGGCGTTGACCGGCTTCTCCGGGTTGCCGGTCTTGAAGGCCAGCACCTCGAAGGAATTCCAGGCGAAGACCCGCTCGGCCGGGGTCAGGCCCGGCTCGCCCCAGTCCGGGTCGACCTCGGGTCCGTCCGGGCCGCCGTCGATCTCGAGCCCGGCGACCGCGGCGCGCACCGAGTCGGGGATCGCCGGCGGCCGCCATTCCGGCACCAGGATCTCGCCCTTCGGGCCGGTCAGGCTGGCGATGGCCTGGGCCAGGATGATCCCCGGGTTGGCCAGGAGCCCGCCCCAGTTGCCGGAATGATGGCCGCCTGCGCGCAGCTCCACGGTCAGGTCGAAGTTGAAGACCCCGCGCGCGCCCATGAAGATCGTCGGCCGCTCGGGCGCGAGGCGCGGCCCGTCCGAGGCGATGAAGACGTCGGCCGCGAAGAGCTCCTTGTGGGCCGCGCAGAACTCGCGCAGGCCCGGCGAGCCGTTCTCCTCGCTGGTCTCGATCAGCAGGATGAGGTTGAAGCCGAGGCGCCCGCGCGCCTCCAGCACCGCCGCCAGGGCGGCCAGGTTGATGCTGTGCTGGCCCTTGTTGTCCGCGGTGCCGCGGCCGTACCAGCGTTCGCCGACCTTCGTCAGCTCCCAGGGGCTGAGGCCGTCCCGCCACTGCGCATCGTAGCCGCGCACCACGTCGCCGTGGCCGTAGCTCATCACCCTCGGCAGGCCCTCGGCCTCCTGCCGCGTCGCGACCAGGAAGGGCCCGCCCCGGGCGACGGGATTGTCGAAGATCCGGCAGGCGAAGCCGAGCGGCTCCAGGCAGGGCTGCAGCTCGTCCGTCAGGTAGCGGTAGAGCTCCGGCTTTTGGCCCGGTTCCTGGCTCTCGGTGTGGATCGCCACGCGACGCGCCAGCTCGGCGAAGAAGCCGCCGTCGTCGAAATAGCTGGTGACGCGCTCGATGGCGCTGGCACGGCTCACCGCGGCCTCCCGTCGCTAACTGCTCCTAAAGGCCCGGACGTCACGCTGCATGGGGTCGCAGCGCCGGGGTGTTTGGCGCGCTCAGTCTAGCACCGAATGCCGGCCGAGATCCTGCAATGATGCACCCCTACCTGCGCCCGCGCAGCGCTGCCGGGGCGGCGCGGGCCGGCGGGGCCCGACACGCGGCGGCCGAGGCGCTCTCCAGGCCGCCGCGCGGGATCCCGCTTCGCTTCGGCCGGGGGCTCAGCCCGACATGCGGTCGACGGCGGTCGGCGCGTGGACCTCGGCCGAGCGGTTCACCGCGTCGTAGTAGGGCGCGAAGGTCGGCCGGTCGACGTAGCGGCCCTTGCCCTTCTCGGTGCGGATCTCGCCGTCCTGGTAGACCACCGCCCCCTGGCTGATGGTCACGGTGTTGATGCCCTTGACCGTCATGCCCTCGAAGATGTTGAAGTCGATGTTCTGGTGGTGGGTGTCCTTGGAGATGGTGCGCTCCTTCTCCGGGTCCCAGACCACCACGTCGGCGTCGGCGCCGACCGACAGCGAGCCCTTGCGCGGATAGATGTTGAAGATCTTGGCCGCGTTGGTCGAGGTGATGCCGACGAACTCGTTGACCGTCAGGCGGCCCGAATTGACCCCGTGGTGCCACAGGACGTGCATGCGGTCCTCGACCCCGCCGGTGCCGTTGGGGATCTGGGTGAAGTTGTTGTGGCCCATGCGCTTCTGCGGCGTGCAGAAGCAGCAGTGGTCGGTCGCCGTGGTCTGCAGCATGCCGGCCTGCAGGCCGCGCCACAGGGCCTCCTGGTGCTTCTTCGGCCGGAAGGGCGGGCTCATGACATGGTGCGCCGCGACGTCCCAGTCCGGGTTGCGGTAGACCGAGTCGTCGATCAGCAGGTGCCCGGCCAGAACCTCGCCGAAGACCCGCTGGCCCTCGTTGCGCGCCCGGGTGATCGCCTGCAGTGAGTCGTTGCAGGAGTTGTGGACGATGTAGAGCGGCACGTTCAGCACCTGGGCGATGCGGATCGCCCGGTCGGCGGCCTCGCCCTCGACCTCGGCCGGGCGCGACTGCGGATGGCCTTCCGGACCGGTGATGCCCTTCTCCAGCAGTTCCTTCTGCAGGTGCGCGACGAGCTCGCCGTTCTCGGCGTGGACGGTGCAGATCGCGCCCAGCTCGCGGGCCCGGCCGAAGGACTTCACCAGGATCTCGTCGTCGGCCATGATCGCGCCCTTGTACGCCATGAAGTGCTTGAAGGAATTGACCCCGTGGTCGCGGGTCAGGGTCCCCATGGCTTCGTGCACGGTCTCATCCCACCAGGTGATGGCGACGTGGAAGGAGTAGTCGGTGGCCGCCTTCTCGGCCCAGCCGCGCCAGGTGGTGTAGGCCTCCATGATGTCCTGCTGCGGATTGGGGATCACGAAGTCGATGATCATCGTGGTCCCGCCGACCGCACCGGCCGTGGTGCCGGAGAAGAAGTCCTCCGAGGCCACCGTGCCCATGAAGGGCAGCTCCATGTGGGTGTGCGGATCGATGCCGCCGGGCATGACGTAGCAGCCGCCGGCGTCGATCACCTCGGCCCCGGCCGGCGCATCGAGATTCACGCCGATGGCCGCGATCTTGTCGCCCTCGATCAGCAGGTCCGCCCGCTGCGAAAGGTCGGCGTTGACGACCGTGCCGCCTCGAACCAAGAGAGTCATCGTTCTTCTCCTTTGCTCTGCGCCCGCCCTTCCTCTGCTGTCATGCCCGGACTTGATCCGGGCATGACAGCGAGGCAAAGGCCGGACGCAATCATCACTATGCCACGTTCCCCTGTACCCCGATCCGCTTGATCAGCTCTTGCGCGAAGGGCGCGAAGCCGAAGCGGGCGTAGGCCGCCTCCGCCGAGACGTTCCCGGACTGGACCCCGACGATCATTTGCCGGTAGCCGCGTTCTACGGCGATCCGCTCGGCCTCAGCCATCAGCGCCTGCCCGAGGCCGCGGCCGCGGCAGTCCTCGCGGACGAAGAGCTCGTCGATGTAGGCGTAGGGCCGCAGCTCCTCGCGGACGTAGACCGGCGCGGTCGCGAAGGTGAGGATCAGGTGCCCGACCACCCGGCTCTCCGCCTCGGCGACCAACACGGCGCCGTCGCTCCGCGCGACCCGCGCCTCGGCGGCGGCCAGGGTGTCCTCGGCCCCCGCGCGATCGAGACGGCGGTTCCCGGTGATCGGCTCCTCGTGCAGATTCAGGAGCTGGGTCTGCTCGAGGAGCGCCTCGCGGTCCTCGTCCCGCGCCGGTCGGATCAGGAAGGTCATGATCCGCCGCCCGACCGGGATGCAGGCCCCTCACCCTCCCGCGACAAGGTCGCGGGCCCCTCCCTCTCCCTCGGGGAGAGGGATGAGAAGGCTTGGCGAGGCCTCTTGCCGAGCCCTAGCCGAAGCTGGGTGAGGGGCGCATGCATCACCGATCGCGCGTCCCTACATCGCCATGGCCTTGTCGATCACGGCGTGGGTCCAGGCGCCCTTGGGCGCCTCGGTGATCACCGGATCGGAGCCGCCGGACAGCAGAGTCTTGACCGTGCGCTCGTAGTCCGCCGGATCAAGCTTGCCGTCGGAGCCCTCGGTCAGCTTGTTGATCTCGCCCATCATGCGGATCTGGTGCTTCTCGGTCTGGGCGCCGGTGGCGTCGTTCTCGAGCACGATCAGGGCCGCCTCCTTGGGGTTCTCCCGGGCCCAGTCCCAGCCCTTCATCGAGGCCTTGACGAAGCGCGCCATGCGCTCGACGAAGGCCGCGTCGCTGAGCCGGTCCTCAAGCACGTAGAGGCCGTCCTCCAGGGTCGCGACGCCCTCGTCCTCGTACTTGAAGACCAGCAGTTCCTCGGCCGGGATCCCGGCGTCGATGACCTGCCAGTACTCGTTGTAGGTCATGGTCGAGATGCAGTCGGCCTGCTTCTGCAGCAGGGGATCGACGTTGAAGCCCTGCTTCAGGACCGTGACCCCCTCGCCGCCGCCCTTGGTCGGGATGCCGAGCTGAGACATCCAGGAGAGGAAGGGATACTCGTTGCCGAAGAACCAGACCCCCAGGGTCTTGCCCTTGAAGTCCGCGGCCGCCTTGATGCCGGTCTCCTTGCGGCAGGTCAGCATCATGCCCGAGCGCTTGAAGGGCTGGGCGATGTTGACCAGGCCGACGCCCTTCTCGCGCGAGGCCAGGGCCGAGGGCATCCAGTCGATGATCACGTCGGCGCCGCCGCCGGCGATCACCTGGGGCGGCGAGATGTCCGGGCCGCCCGGGTTGATGGTGACGTCGAGGCCGACCTCGTCGTAGAGGCCCTTGTCCTTGGCCACGTAGTAGCCGGCGAACTGGGCCTGGGTCACCCACTTGAGCTGCAGGGTCACCTTGTCGGCGGCCT
Organism: Kiloniellales bacterium; assembly: GCA_030066685.1. Taxonomy (NCBI): domain Bacteria; kingdom Pseudomonadati; phylum Pseudomonadota; class Alphaproteobacteria; order Rhodospirillales; species Kiloniellales bacterium. Next base: position 73,360 of record JASJBF010000039.1, read on the forward strand.
GGGCCGAGACCGCGGCGAGCGCCAGGGCCCCGGCCGCGAGGGTCGTTACGAGTGTGGTTGCGCGTTTCTTCATCTGCTTTCTCCTTTGAGCCTCCCCCAAATTGCTTCGTTCCGGTCACCGCCTCTGGCGGTAGGAGGGGTGCCAGAAGGTGACGCCGCGCTCGGCCAGCGCCACCAGGCCGTAGAAGGCGGATCCCGCCAGGGCCGCCATGACGATCTCCGCCCAGACCATGTCGACGTTCATGCGCCCGACCTCGGTCGAGATCCGGAAGCCCATGCCGACGATGGGCGTGCCGAAGAACTCCGCCACGATGGCGCCGATCAGCGCCAAGGTCGAGTTGATCTTGAGGGCGTTGAAGATGAAGGGCATGGCCGCCGGCAGCCGCAGCTTAAAAAGGGTGTGCCAGTAGCCGGCGCCGTAGGACTGCATCAGATCCCGTTCCAGGGCGCCGGCGGCCGCCAGGCCGGTGACCGTGTTGACCAGCATCGGGAAGAAGGTCATGACCACGACCACCGCCGCCTTGGACTGCCAGTCGAAGCCGAACCACATGACCATGATCGGCGCGATGCCGACGATCGGCAGGGCCGAGACCAGGTTGCCCAGCGGCAGCAAGCCGCGCTGCAGGAAGGGCACCCGGTCGACCAGGATGGCGACCAGGAAGGCGCTGCCGCAGCCCAGGAGATAGCCGGAGAGCACCGCCTTTACGAAGGTCTGGTGGAAGTCGGCGGCCAGGATGTCGAGCGAGCCGGCGATGCGCTCGGCGATCATGCCGGGCGACGGCAGCAGGACCTGCGGCACGCCGAAGCCGACCGTCACCGCCTCCCAGAGGAAGACCAGCCAGAGCCCGAAGGCGGCCGGCACCAGCAGGTCGACGAGGCGCTGCAGCCGGCGGTCCAGGCTGCGGAACTCGGCGATCCCGTCGATCGCCCGCCAGGCCGCGGCCCAGAGCGCCAGGACCAGGAGCCAGAATCCGGGTCCGGCAACCCCGGCGAAGCCGCGGTTGTGCAGCAGATGCAGAGCCAGGCCCGACCCGAGAGTCACCAGGCCAAGCAGCATCAGGGTTGCCCAAGACACCGCCGGCCGCCTCCAGGCGAACCAGGCCGAGGTCACGATCAAGATCAGCAGATAGCCCGCGGCGATCGGAAACTGCCAGAGATACAGCGTCTCGCCCTCGGCCGCGCCCGGCCCCAGGGGTGCAAAGAGGGCGACAAGCGCCAGGAGCGCCGCCAGCGCCGTCCAGGGCTCGAAACGGCCGATCACGCCCGCCCTCCCATGCGCCGCAGCACCAGCCGCTCGCCGGCGCCGACCAGGGCGACCATGATCGCCGCCAGGAAGGCCGCGGTCAGCAGCGCCGACCAGATCTGGATCGTCTGGCCGTAGTAGGAGCCGGCCAGCAGCCGCGCGCCCAGCCCGGCCTGGGCGCCGGTCGGCAGCTCACCGACGATCGCGCCGACCAGGCTGATCGCGATCGCCACCTTGAGACTGGTGAAGAGGAAGGGCAGGGCGCTCGGCCAGCGCAGCATCCAGAAGGTCTGCCAGCGGCTGGCGCTGTAGGTCCGCATCAGGTCCATCTGCAGGGGGTCGGGCGAGCGCAGGCCCTTGACCATGCCGATGGTGACCGGGAAGAAGCAGAGGTAGGTCGAGATGATCGCCTTGGGCACCAGCCCCTTGAGCCCGATCGCGCCCAGCACCACCACGATCATCGGCGCGATCGCCAGGATCGGGATGGTCTGGGAGGAGATCACCCAGGGCATGAGGCTCTTGTCCAGGCTGCGCACGTGGACGATGCCGACCGCCAGCAGGATGCCGAGGCCGGTGCCGATCGCGAAGCCGAGCAGGGTCGAGGACAGGGTCACCCAGGAATGGAAGACCAGGCTGCGCTTGGAGGTGATCTTCTTGTCCAGGATGGTCGCCTTCATTTCGGCCAGCACCTGGTGCGGCGCCGGCAGCACCGGACGCTCCTGGGCCAGGGTCGCCGCGACCAGGTCGGCGTTGCTCCAGTCGAGCTTCTGGCGCTCGAAGGTATCGATCTGGAAGGGCACGTTCATAATGACCGCGCCGACGTACCAGAAGACCAGGATCGCCAGGACCACCACCGCGACCGGCCCGCTCCGCCCGGCGAAGAGCCGCGCCAGCAGGCCCGCACCCGAAGCCGGCGCGGCCAGGGCCTCAGTCGTCATAGCTGTGCCCCTGGCGCAGGCCCTCGCGAACCCGATGGGCGACCTCCAGGAAAGACGGGGTCTCGCGGATGTCCAGGGTGCGGTCGCGCGGGAAGTCGGTCTCGATCACGTCGATGATCCGCCCGGGACGCGGCGACATGACCACGATCTTGTTGGACAGGAAGACCGCCTCCGGGATCGAATGGGTGACGAAGACCACGGTCTTGGCGGTCTTCCCCCAGAGCTGCAGCAGCTGCTCGTTGAGGTGGTCGCGGACGATCTCGTCCAGGGCGCCGAAGGGCTCGTCCATCAGCAGAAGGTCGGGGTCGAAGCAGAGCGCCCGGGCGATGGAGGCGCGCTGCTGCATGCCGCCGGAGAGCTGCCAGGGGAACTTCTTCTCGAAGCCGCCCAGGTTGACCAGCTCCAGGTAGCGCTTGGCCCGCGCCCGGCGCTCGGCCTTGGGCACGCCCATGATCTCCAGCGGCAGGGTGACGTTGCGCTCGATGCTGCGCCAGGGATAGAGCGCCGGCGCCTGGAAGACATAGCCGTAGATCCGCCGCAGCCGCGCCTCCTCGGGCGAAACGCCTTCGACCGTGATGCTGCCCTCGCTCGGCCGTTCCAGGTCGGCGATGACCCGCAGCAGGGTGGTCTTGCCGCAGCCCGAGGGCCCGATGAAGGAGACGAAGTCGCCCTGGCAGATCTGCAGGTTCACCTGCGACAGGGCATAGACCGGCCCGTCCGCGGTCTCGAAGGTGAGCGACAGCTCCCGCGCCTCGACCACCCAGGGCGCGGTCCCGGGCGCCGCGCTGTCCGGCGCCTGCGCCGCCTCGCTCTTGACCGGCAAAGACGTCATCGCCCCGCTTCCGGCTCTCTCGTTCTGTTGCCAACGCGATGGTCTGGCGACCCCAACCTCACTCTTGCCACCCCCAGCTGTCATGCCCGGACTTGATCCGGGCATCCATGGCGCCGCTTGCTAGATGGATCCCCGGGTCGAGCCCAGGGATGACAGCGGTGAGGGTGGCCGACATCCCGCGCATCCCTCAGTTGGCCCGCCCCGCCTTCTCCAGCATCGCCCGCAGCAGGACCTCGCCGCCGGCGGTGATCCATTCCGGCTTGGCGTCCTCGATCTCGTTGTGGCTGATGCCGTCGATGCAGGGCACGAAGATCATCGAGGTCGGCGCCACCTTCGCCAGGTAACAGGCGTCGTGCCCGGCGCCCGAGACGATGTCGCGCAGGGCATAGCCGCAGTCTTCGGCGCCCTTGCGCACGGCGGCGACGCAGGATTCCTCGAAGGGCACCGGCGCGTAGTAGAAGATCTGCTCCAGATCCATCTCCAGGCCGATGTCCTTGGCGATCTTCTCGACGCCCTCGCGAAAGGCCGCATCCATCCGGGCGAGCACCTCGTCCTCGGGGTGGCGGAAGTCGATGGTCACGAAGACCCGGCCAGGGATCACGTTGCGCGAGTTGGGATGCACGTTCAGCATGCCGCAGGTCGCGCAGGCCAGGGGCGCGTTGTCCAGGCCGATGCGGTTGACCAGCTCGACCACCCGCGCCGCGCCCAGGAGGGCGTCCTTGCGCCGGTCCATCGGGGTCGGCCCGGCGTGGGACTCGACCCCGGTCAGGGTCAGCTCGTACCAGCGCTGGCCCTGGGCGTCGGTGACCACGCCGATGGTCTTGTCCTCGGCCTCCAGGATCGGGCCCTGCTCGATGTGCGCCTCGAAGTAGGCGTGGACCTCGCGGCCGCCGACCTCCTCGGGCCCGTCGTAGCCGATGCGCGCCAGCTCCTCGCCCATGGTCTTGCCGTCCTGGTCGGCCCGCGACAGGCCGTACTCCAGGTCGAAGACCCCGCCGAAGACGCCGGAGGAGACCATGGCCGGGGCGAAGCGCGAGCCCTCCTCGTTGGTCCAGACCACGACCTCGACCGGGCGCTCGGTCTCGTAGCCCAGGTCGTTGAGGCTGCGCACCACCTCGAGCCCGGCCAGGACTCCGAAGACGCCGTCGAAGCGGCCGCCGGTCGGCTGGGTGTCCAGGTGGCTGCCGGTCATGACCGGGGCCAGGCCGTCGTCGCGCCCGGCCCGGCGGGCGAAGATGTTGCCCATCTTGTCGACCTTGATGCTGCAGCCGGCCTCCTGGCACCAGCGCACGAAGAGGTCGCGGCCCTGCTTGTCCAGGTCGGTCAGCGCCAGGCGGCAGTTGCCGCCCTTCTCGGTCGCGCCGATCTTGGCCATCTCCATGATGCTGTCCCAGAGCCGCTTGCCGTCGATCCCCAGGTTGCGCGTTTCCGCCATGGAACCCTCCCGCTCGTGGTCAGCCCGTCGTCGGCGTGCACCGCAGCTCCGTCCTCACGTCCTCGACTGTCATGCCCGGACTTGATCCGGGCATCCATGGCGCCAGCGGCACGATGGATCCCCGGGTCGAGCCCGGGGATGACAGTGGAGAGAACGGCGAGAGCAGTGCGCGCATCGGCACCCGGCACCTCAGTTCAAGTCCAGCAGCACGTCGTAGGTCTCCGGCCGGCGGTCGCGGAAGAACTGCCAGGTGTTCCGCACCTCGCGGACCATCTCCATGTCCATCTCGTGGACCAGCAGCTCGTCCCGGTCGCGGCTCGCCTCGGCCTCGATCTGGCCGCGCGGGTTGACGAAGTAGCTCTGGCCGTAGAACTCGCCGATGTTCCAGGGCGCCTCGGTGCCGATCCGGTTGATCGCCCCGATGTAGACCCCGTTGGCCACCGCCGAGGCTGGCTGCTCCAGCTTCCAAAGGTACTCGGACAGCCCGGCGACCGTCGCCGAGGGGTTGACGATGTACTCGGCGCCCTGCAAGGCCAGCGCCCGCCAGCCCTCCGGGAAGTGCCGGTCGTAGCAGATGTAGACCCCCAGCCGGCAGGCCCCGGTCTCGAAGACCGGCCAGTCCGAAGCGCCAGGCTTGAAGAAGAACTTCTCCCAGAAGCCGGCGACGTGCGGGATGTGGGTCTTGCGGTACTTGCCCAGGTAGGTCCCGTCGCCGTCGATCACCGCCGCAGTGTTGTAGTAGACCCCGGTCATCTCCTCCTCGTAGATCGGGACCACGATGACCATGCCGTGCTTTTTGGCGTACTCCTGCATCAGGCGCGTGGTGTGGCCGTCGGGGATGGACTCGGCGGCGGCGTACCACTTGGCGTCCTGGCTCGGGCAGAAGTAGGGCTGGGTGAAGACCTCTTGGAAGCAGAGCACCTGCACGCCCTGCCGGCCGGCCTCGTCGATCAGCGGGAGATGCGCCTCCAGCATGGCGTCCCGGATCGCCTCGGGACTCATCGAGGTGTCGCCCTTCAAGGCCATCTGGATCAGGCCACCCTTCAGCTTCGCCATGAGATCTCTCCCAAGAACTCCGTCGTCACGTCACCGCGGCCGCGCGGCAAAGGCGCAGCCTCGCCGGGGTGGCACGGACGTCTTGGCAGATAGGATTGCGGGCTTCGGCAGCGCGGCGGTCAACGGGCGCCCGATGCCTCATTGTGCGACGCCGCGAAACCAGCGGCGATTCCCTGATCTCTCCCTGCCGTCGGTCGCTTGCGACCTTGTCGTCCTTGGCCCTTGCCCGGGCGGTCTTCAGGCCTAAGGACCGATCATATCAGCCCTTTCGGCAGCTGCATCGACTATAATAAAATTGACCAAATGGTCAAGATCGCTGCGTCCGAGCGGTCCCCGTCACCCGCTCATCCGGCCCAGAGTTCCTTGAGCCGCCGGCGGCCGAAGAAGTAGAGCGCGGCATGGCCGCGGGCGTCGTCCAGCGGCTTGTGCGAATGCGCGAAGCCGCCCAGGAACTCGGGCGGGTAGTCCGGCCGGGTCTCGGAATAGGGCAGCCCCAGGGCGGCCTGCACGAAGCTCGGGATGTCGATGCCCGGACCGGCAAAGGGCGAGGATCCCGGAAAGGGGCCTTCGAAGACCCGCAGGTCGGCGAAGCGGCGCAGGTACCAGTCGAGCCAGAGCCCGTCGAGCATCAGCGGGTGGGCCGCAAGCACGCAGGGGCCCGGCAGCGCCGCCAGCCAGTCGACGAAGTCCGCCATCACGGTCGCCGGCGCCTGGGGATCGGCCGTGATGTGCGCCCAGGCCTCCCCCTGGCCCTGCCACCACGCGGCGATCTCCGGCGCTGGCGCGGCGCCGGGCAGGGGCGCCAAGTTCCGCTCGAAGGCGGCGATCTCCGCGCCGGTCTCGCGACAGGCACAGCAGGCGAGGCTCAGCATGGAGTTCTCGCCCGGCGTCGGGCCGTCGAGCTCGACGTCGATGACGCAGTAGGTCAAGTCGTTCATGGTCCTGGCTCGCCGATTTCCCTAATCCGCCCGCAGAAGCGCAGCATAGCAGGCCGACGCCCCGGGTGCCCTGCCTTCGGGACGACGCCGGGCGCCGGGCTTCCGCCGCCCGTCGCAAGCTCGTAGACTGCGCGTCCACAACGGCGACGAGAGGGCGGATGGCGGTCGAGCGGGCTTTTCGAGCAGGTCGGATCCGCCTTCATGTCGGCATCGCCGCTGTCTTCGTGGTCATCGTCGCCGCGCTGACCGCGGGGATCATCTGGAACAACCATCGGCAGGCCTCTGCCGCCGCCTTGCAGACGGCCGATCAGCTCTTCACGGAGATCGCCAGGAACGCCGACGAGCGCATGAACCGGCTGCTCGGTGCGGTCAAGGCGACGGTCGACGCCGCCTCGGCGATGCCGAGCCTCTCCGCCCGGCCGCGCTACGACGGTCTTTCTCATGCCGCCCTGGAGACCATGCTGCGGATGATCGAGACCCAGCCCTACGTGTTCTCGGTCTTCGTCGGCTTCGGGTCCGGGGACTGGATCCAGGTCGTCGCGCCGCGGGACGACCCCGACATCCTGGCGACTTTCCAAGCCCCGCCGGAGACGCACTTCATCGTCCGCACCATCAGCACGGACCGGAACGATCGGCGCCGGGAGTATTTTCGCTACCTCGATCACCGCCGCCACGTCTTCGACGCGCGGAGCGAGGCCGAGCCGAGCTACGATCCGCGAGGCCGCGATTGGTACCAAAGCGCCCTCGCCGGCGAGCAGGCCTATTTCACCGACCCCTACGTCTTCTTCGCCCTGCACAAGCCCGGAATCACCGGCTCGCGCCGCCTGATCGGCGGCGGCGGCGTGGTCGGCATCGCGGTCACCTTGGCGAGCTTCGCGGATTTCCTGTCGGCGCAGGCGGCCTCTCCAAACGCCGCGGCCTTCCTCTTCAACGCCAAGGGCGAGGTCCTGGCCCATCAGGATCCGACGCTGGCGGCGCCGATCGTCAAGGAGGGCGAGGCGGGCAAGCCGGACCGCGCCGTTCTGCGCCGGGCCGAGAACATCGTCGACCCGATCGTGGAGGCCGTGCTCGGGCGGGGCGCGGACGGGAGAACCGGCCTTTCGGGCATGGCACGCCTCCAGGTCGAGGGCCAGACCCACCTGCTGCGCGTCGCTGCGGTGGGCCGGCAGCTCGGCCTCGACCAGCACATCGCGATCGCAGCCCCCCTTTCGGACTTCGACCGGCACATCGTGGAGATGCAGCAGCGTAGCATCGTCGCGTCCCTGCTCGCCCTGGCGGTCGCCCTGCCGCTGATCTACCTCATCGCCCGGCGCATCGCCGCCAAGCTGGCCGAACTCGCCGGCGAGGCCGACAAGATCCGCAGCTTCGACCTCGACGGACCGGTGGCGGTGGAGTCCCGCTTCATCGAGGTCCACGAGCTGGCCCAAGCCTTCGGTGCGATGAAGCAGGCCCTCGCCGTCTTCGGCCGCTACGTACCCAAGGCACTGGTGCGTCAGATCGTCCAATCGGGCACGACGCCCGAGCTGGGCGGCCAGCGCCGGGAGATCACCGTGCTCTTCACCGATATCTCGGGCTACACCCGGATCGCCGAGGACACCGAGCCGGAAGACCTGATGCTGCGCACCTCCGCGTACTTCGAGGCCCTGGGCGCGGTCCTTTCGGAGCACCACGGCGTCGTCGACAAGTACATTGGCGACGCCATCATGGCGCTCTGGAACGCGCCCAGCCGCGACGAGGACCACGTCGCCCACGCCTGCGCGGCGGTCCTCGCCGGCCGCGCGGTCAGCCGGGCGCTGGCCGAGCGCTGGCAGGAACGTTCGATCCCGGCCTTCGGCACCCGCTTCGGCCTGCATTGCGGCGAGGCGGTGGTCGGCAACGTCGGCGGCGCCGACCGCATCAACTTCACCGCCGTCGGGGGCACCATCAACCTGGCCGCCCGCCTGGAAGCCCTCAACAAGCTTTACGGCACCGAGGTCCTGGTCTCAGAGGCGGTCGCCGCGCGCGCCGGCGAGGGTTTCCTGCTGCGCCGCCTGGACCGGGTGCAGCCGGTCGGCGTCGTCCGGCCCAGCGAGGTCTACGAGCTGATGGCGGCGCGGCCCGGCCTGACCGCGCTGCCGGCCGGACTGGAGGCGAGCGCCGAGCAGCTCGAGCTCCATGGCCTCTGGACTCCGGCCGAGGCGGCCTACGCCGCGCGGGACTGGCCGGCCGCCCGGGCCGCTTTCGAGGCGGTGCTGCGCCGCTTCCCCGGGGACCCGCCGGCCCGCGTCCTGGCCGAGCGCTGTCGCGGCTTCGTCGCGCGGCCGCCCGATCCGGACTGGGACGGCGTGACCCGCCTCAGCCGGAAGTAAGGCGGCCGCGCATGTCTCCCGACCGGCGTCGCAGATCGATGGGTATCGCCCTCGCCGCCGCCGTGCTGCTCGCTTTCGCGCGGCCCCCGGCCGCTGCCGAGCTTCGGGTCGGCTACCCCTCGGACCTGGTGAGCGAGGATCCCGCCGGCTACCGCGACCGCTGGACCGAGATCCTCCTGAACAACGTCTTCGACGGGCTGCTGACCCGCGATCCCGCGATGCGGCTGGTCCCCGAGCTCAGCGAATCCTGGTCGCAGGTCGGGCCCCAGACCTACGAGTTCCGCCTCCGCGACGGCGTCCGGCTGCACGACGGCCGCAGGCTGACCGCGGCGGACGTGGTCTTCAGCTTCGAGCGCCTGATCGAGCCCGGCGCCCTGGACGGCCGCAGCAGCCCCCGGAAGGCGCTGCTGGGCCCGCTCGCCTCGGTGACCGCGGTCGATCCCCTGACCCTCCGCTTCGAGCTGGAGACGCCCTGGCCGATCTTCCCGGCCATGCTGCCCTTCCAGCAGGTCGTCGCAACCGGCGCGGACGGCGGCCTGGTCGGCTCCGGCCCCTTCCGGCTGGTCGAGCGCGTCCCCGGCGAGGCGGTCGTCTTCGAGCGGCACGCCGCCTACTTCGGTGGCGCGACCGAGATTCCGCCGGTCGGGCCGGCCTGCGTGGAGCGCCTGGTCGTCGACATCGTGCCCGGCAACGAGTCCCGCGTGGCGGGACTCATGGCCGGGGACTTCGACCTCGTGGTCAACGTCCAGCCCCATTCGATCCCCGCCCTCGAGCGCCATCCCCGGACCGAGGTGCGCCTCGTCGACGGCACCCGGTCCTTCTTCATCGCCCTGAACACGCGCACGCCGCCCTTCGACGACCGGCGGGTCCGCCTGGCCGTCGCCCATGCCATCGACCGCGAGGCGCTGATCGCGGCCCACCTCGGCGGCAAGGCGGCCTTGATCGACGGCATCCTGGGCCCCCGGACCTTCGGCAAGAACCGGCACCTGCCCCGCCGCGGCCACGATCCCGGGCAGGCCCGCGCGCTCCTCGCCGAGGCCGGCTATCCCGAGGGCCTCGACGTCGCGCTGGACGTGACCCGGCCGCTCTTCCCGCTGGCCGAGTCGATCGCGGTGCAGCTCGCCGAGGCGGGCATCCGGGCCGAGACGCTGGTCGGCACGGCCGCCGGGATTGGCCGGAGATGGCGGGACCGAGGCGGCGCCGGGATCGGCGAAAGGATGTGGCTGAGGTCCTGGGGCGGTGCCGCCCTCGACCCGGTCGGGATCTTCGACGCCACCCACCGCACGGGCGGCCGCGGCAACGCCGCGGGCTACAGCAACCGCCGCCTGGACGCCCTGCTCGACGCCGCGGCCAGCGAGCTCGACCGCACCCAGCGCGCCGGGCTCTACCGCCAGGCCGAGGCCGTCGCCAGCCGCGATCTGCCCTACGTCTACCTCTGGGTCCCGCAGGAGGTCTACGGCGTCTCCAAGCGCCTGCGCGGCTTCGCCGCCGCCCCCGACGGCCGGCTCAACCTGCAGGACGTCTGCCTCGAGGGCGATGGTTGAGGGACCCGGGGCCGCCCTCGGGGCCCGGATGGTTAAGGAATCGTCGAAGTCTGCGCCCGGATTTCTGCCTTGATCCTACATCAAGTTTTTTCTTCCAAGGATTGCCGCGGCGCGGTCGTCTCATTCTCATGACCGCAGGCCGGAGGGGGTGCCGAAAGGGCCGGATGACGGAAGCGTCAGAGACAAAGCTGATCCGACGCGCGCAGGAGGGCGACGGCGATGCCTTCGAGGCCCTTTTGCGTCTGCACTACGACACGATGTATCGCATGGCCTATAGATGGTGCGGGAACCAAACGGATGCCCAGGACATCACCCAGAGCGCCTGCATCAAGCTGGCGCGGGCGATCGGCTCCTTCGGCTTCCGCTCGACCTTCACGACCTGGCTCTATCCGCTGGTGATCAACACCGCCAAGGACTGGGCGCGCAGCCGAGCCCGCCAAGGGGGCGCCGGGGCTGGCGACGGCTTGAACCCGGGGCCGGCCGAGGCGCCGACCCTCGAAGGGCCGATGGCCGAGCAGGCGGTCTACGCCCGCCAGGTCCTCGACCACATCCGGGCCTTGCCCGAGCGCGAGCGCGAGGCGGTCTTCCTGGTCTTCGGCGAGGGCCTGAGCCACCGCGAGGCGGCCACGGTCATGGCCTGCAAGGAGAGCACGGTGTCCTGGTACATCCACGAGGCGCGCAAGAAGCTGCAGCCCTTGCGCGAGGAGGAACGTCGCCATGGATGAACGGCAGCTGAAGGAGATGCTCTCCACCCAGGCCATCCCGCCGGCCGAGGAGAACGCGCGCAAGGAAGCCATCAACCTGGCCCGCGCCGCCTTCGACCGGGCACAGAGCGAAGCGAAACAAAGCCGCCAAGGAACCGGCCTTCTGGGCCGTCTCATGGGTCGTGATCAAAAGCGATCGAAAGGACGACCCATGGCATTGAAGCGCATCTACTGGGGCCTCGGCGGCGGTACGACCGCAATGCTTGTTCTCGTCAGCGTCACGGCGGTGATCCTGTTTTCGGAGGTGAGCGACAAGGAGCCGCTGAACTCCAGGTTGACATCCGTCACCGTGCCGCAGGCGCCGCCGCCCAGGTCCGTCGCCACACCCAACGTCGCGGCGCCACTGGCCGACCCGCCGGTTGCGGCGAAGCGAGAGCCGAAAGCGGCCGAAGCGCCGGCCGCGGCGACCTCAGTGCGGAGGCAGCCCCTCGGCGCCAGCGTCCCGCCGCAGGGATACGCTCGGATCGACCCCGCCCCGATCGATCAGCCGCAACAGCGTTACCAGGACGTCGGCCGCGATCAGTTCGAGTCGGTGGCCGAGAACCCGGTCCGGCGGGTCGCCGAGGACCCGGTCTCGGCCTTCTCGATCGACGTCGACACGGCCTCCTACGCCTTCGTGCGGCGCGAGCTGAACCGCGGCGTGCTGCCGCAGAAGGACGCCGTGCGCATCGAGGAGCTGATCAACTACTTCGACTACGCTTATCCCCTGCCGGCCGAGCGGACCCGGCCCTTCGCGCCCAGCGTCACCGTGACGCCCAGCCCCTGGAAGGCGGGCAACAAGCTGATCCACATCGGCATCAAGGGCTACGACCTCGATCCCGCGGAGAAGCCGCGCAGCAACCTGGTCTTCCTGCTCGACGTGTCGGGCTCGATGAACGCGCCCGACAAGCTGCCGCTGATGGTGAACTCCATGAAGCTGCTGCTCGACGGCCTGGCGCCCGAGGACACGGTGGCCATCGTCACCTATGCCGGCAACGCGGGCACGGTGCTGGAGCCAACCGCGGTCGCCGAGCGCCACAAGATCCTGGGCGCCCTGGACCGGCTGCGCTCCCGCGGCTCGACCGCGGGCGCCGAGGGCATCCGCCAGGCCTATGCCCTGGCAGAGTCGGGCTTCGATCCCGAGGCGGTCAACCGGGTGATCCTGGCCACGGACGGCGACTTCAACGTCGGCATCACCGACCGCGAGGAGCTCAAGGGCTTCATCGAGCGCAAGCGCGAGAGCGGCGTCTTCCTCTCGGTGCTGGGCTTCGGCCAGGGCAACCTCAACGACCACCTGATGCAGACCCTGGCCCAGAACGGCAACGGCGTGGCCGCCCACATCGACACCCTGAACGAGGCCCGCAAGGTCCTGGTCGAGGAGGCCGCCGCGGCGCTCTTCCCGATCGCCAAGGACGTCAAGATCCAGGTCGAGTTCAACTCCCGGACCGTCGCCGAGTACCGCCTGATCGGCTACGAGACCCGGGCCCTCAAGCGCGAGGACTTCGCCAACGACCGGGTCGACGCCGGTGACATCGGCGCCGGCCACACGGTGACCGTGATCTACGAGATCACCCCGGTCGGCAGCGGCAACGAGCTGATCGCGCCGAGCCGCTACCAAGGCGAGTCCCCGGCCCGCGAGACTCAGTTCGCCGAGGAGTACGCCTTCCTCAAGATCCGCTACAAGCTGCCCGACCAGGACACCTCGTCCCTGATCACCACGCCGATCACCATCGACCTGGAAAGCGAGCTGGACGCCCCCGATACCCGCGCCCGCGAGGCCCGCTTCGCCACCGCGGTCGCCGGCTTCGGTCAGCTCCTCAAGGGCGGCACCTACACCGGGTCCTTCGGCTACGACGAGGTCATCGCCCTGGCCCAGGGCGCCAGGGGCGAAGACCCCTTCGGCTACCGCGCCGAGTTCCTCAACCTGGTCCGCCTCGCCCGCAGCGCCGCGGCGTTGCCCCGGGACTGAGGCGCCCACCCCTCACCCTCCAACCGCCTTGCGGCGGCGGGTCCCTCCGTCTCCCGGCGGGAGAGGGGTACAAAAGACGCCACCGCAAAACCCCTCTCCCGCCGGGAGAGGGCTGCGGAGGCTTGGCGAGGCGATCCGCCGAGCCTTAGCCGAAGCTGGGTGAGGGGGAAGCCATAGCCGCCCCGTCACACCGCCGGCGCGCAGGGGTCGAAGCTCTCGGTCTCGCCGCCGAGACTGAGCTCGACCCGCTGGGGCGCGCAGCGGGCGATGACCTTGCCGGCGCGCAGGACGAAGAGCCGCGGCGGCTTGAGGCGCAGGGCCTCGATCGGGTCGCGGCACTGCAGGACCACCAGGTCGGCGCGGCAGCCGGGCTCGAGGCCGTAGCCCTCCAGGCCCAGGACCCGGGCGCCGGTCGCGGTCACCGCGTCGAAGCAGGTCCGCATCTCGGCCCGCCCGGTCATCAGCCCGACGTGCAGGCCCATGTGCGCGACCTCCAGCATGTCGTGGCTGCCCAGGCTGTACCAGGGGTCCATGACGCAGTCGTGGCCGAAGGCGACGTCCAGGCCGGCGGCGGCCAGCTCCTTGACCCGGGTCATGCCGCGCCGCTTGGGGTAGGTGTCGTGGCGGCCCTGGATGGTGATATTGATCAGCGGGTTGGCCACGACCTTCAGCTCCGCCTCGGCCATCAGCGGGATCAGCTTGGAGACGTAGTAGTTGTCCATGGAATGCATGGAGGTCAGGTGCGAGCCGGTCACCCGCCCCTGCAGGCCGAGGCGCCGGGTCTCGAAGGCCAGGCTCTCGACGTGGCGGGAGTTGGGGTCGTCGGTCTCGTCGCAGTGCATGTCGACCGGCAGGCCGCGTGCGGCGGCGATCTCGCAGAGCTGGCGCACCGACTCCGCGCCCTCGGCCATGGTCCGCTCGAAGTGCGGGATGCCGCCGACCACCTCGACCCCGAGGTCGAGGGCGCGCAGCAGGTTCTCCCGTGCCTCGGGCGATCGGAGAAAGCCGTCCTGCGGGAAAGCCACGAGCTGCAGGTCCAGGTAGGGCGCCATCTCGCGCTTGACCGCCAGCAGGGCCTCGACCGCGAGCAGCCGGCTATCTGAGATGTCGACGTGGCTGCGGATCGCCAGGGTGCCGCGGGCGAGCGACAGCCGGCAGAGCCTGAGCGCCCGTGCCACGATCGCTTCGGCGGTCAGGTCTGGCTTGAGCTCGGCCCAGAGCGCGATGCCCTCTAGCAAGGTGCCGCTCTCGTTCACCCGCGGCATCCCGTAGGTCAGGGTCGCATCCATGTGGAAATGGCTGTCGACGAAGGGTGCCGTCACCAGGTGCCCGCCGGCGTCGATCTCCTCGGCCGCCTGCCCGCCGATCTGCGGCCCAACCTCGGCGATCCGCCCGTCCTTCACCGCGATATCGACCGCCTCGCCGCCGTCCGGCAGCCGCGCGTCGCGCAGAATCAGATCCAGCATACCGGCTCCTCCTCAGGCCTGGCGTTACTACTGCGTCACTTGGTTCCCACTATCTGTCATGCCCGGACTTGATCCGGGCATCCATCGTGCAACCGGCTCCATGGATGGCCGGGTCAAGCCCGGCCATGACAGCCGGTGTGACAACAAGGGAACCTGGGATCCAAACTTCTGCATCAAACCATCAAACCCGATCCCCCCGGCGGAAGGGCACCAGCAGGGCTTTGGGATAGCGCGCCCGGCGGGCCATGACGATCATCGCCAGGATCGACAGGACGTAGGGCAGCATCAAGAAGAACTGATAGGGGATCACCGCCCCGGCCAGCTGCTGGGCGCGGACCTGCAGGGCGTCGAGCCCGGCGAAGAGCAGGGCGCCGAGCAGCGCCTTGCCGGGCCGCCAGGAGGCGAAGATCACCAGCGCCACGCAGATCCAGCCGCGGCCGTTGACCATGCCGAAGTAGAAGGCGTCGAAGGCCGACATGGTGAGATAGGCGCCGCCGACCGCCATCAGGGCGCTGCCGACCACCACCGCGCCGCAGCGCAGGGCCAGGACGTCGATGCCCTGGGCCTCGACCGCGACCGGGTTCTCGCCGGCCATGCGCAGGGCCAGGCCGAGCGGCGTGCGGTAGAGCCCGTAGATCACCAGCGGCACGATCGCCAGCGCCAGGTAGGTCATCGGCGTCTGGCGGAAGATCGCCTCGCCCAGGAAGGGCAGCTCCGAGAGCCAGGGGATCTCGACCGGCTGGAAGGGCGTGATCTTGGGCGGCGTGGTCGAGGCCGGCAGCAGCATGCGGAAGATGTAGAAAGAGAGCGCCGAGGCCAGCAGGGTCAGGCCGATCCCCGAGACGTGCTGCGACAGCCCGAGGTAGACGGTGAAGCCGGCGTGGATCAGGCCGAAGAGCCCACCCACCGCCGCCGCGAAGAGGATCCCGGTCCAGAGGTCGCCGCCCTGGTAGACCCACATCCAGCCGGCCATGGCGCCGATGGTCATGATGCCCTCGATGCCCAGGTTGAGGACCCCGGCCCGCTCGCAGATCAGCTCCCCCAGGGTCCCGAAGATCAGCGGACAGGCGATCCGCAAGGTCGCCGCCCAGAACCCGGCCGAGAGGAAGAGCTCGAGGAGGTCCATCACGTGGGACCTCCTGCACGAGATTGGCCGTCTAGGCGGGCGACGGAGCGTTTGGCGACATCACCCCCACCCCGACCCTCCCCCATCAAGGGGGAGGGAGCGAAGCGGCACCGCTTGATGTTCCCTCCCCCCTTGTGGGGGAGGGTTAGGGTGGGGGGTATTGGCGTCCACTTTCGGAGACAGATGATCACCACCCCTATCCCCCGAACCGGACCCGGAACTTCACGAAGAGCAGGCTGACCAGGACGGCCAGGACCGAGGTCGCAACGATGACGTCGGCGATGTAGTTGGGGATGTTGACTGCGCGGCTCATGGAGTCGGCGCCGACGTAGATGCCGGCGATGAAGACCGCGCTCAGGATCACCCCCAGGGGGTGCAGGTTGGCCAGCATGGCGACCGCGATCCCCGCGTAGCCGAAGCCCGGCGAGAGGTCGAGGGTCAGGTAGCCCTTGAGCCCCGACACCTCGCCGACCCCGGCGAGGCCCGCCAGACCGCCGCTGATCAGGGCGACCCGCAGCACCGTCAGGTCGATCGAAATGCCGGCGAAGGCCGCCGCCTGGGGGTTGATCCCGACCGCCCGGATCTCGTAGCCCCAGACGGTGAAGCGCAGCACCAGCCAGACCGCGACCGCCGCGACCAGGCCGACGATCAGCCCCAGGTGCAAGCGGCTCTTGGCGAGCAGCTTGGGCAGCACCCCTTCGTCGACGATCGGCGCGGCCTGTGGCCAGCCGAGCGACATGGGGTCCTTCCAGGGCCCCTCGATCAGGTAGCTGACCAGCAGCAGGATCACGAAGTTGAGCAGCAGGGTGGTCACCACCTCGTCGACCTTGAGCCGGGCCTTGAGCAGGACCGGGACCAGCAGCGCCAGGCCGCCGGCCAGGGCGCCTGCGAGGAATAGCAGCGGGATCATCAGGACCGGCGGCAGCACGATCATCCCGGCGCCCAGCCAGGTCGCGGCCAGGGCGCCGCAGTAGAACTGGCCCTCGCCGCCGATGTTCCAGAACTTGGCCCGGAAGGCGACCGCCGCCGCCAGGCCGGTCAGGATCAGCGGCGTCGCGCGGGTAAAGGTCTCGGTCAGGGCGAAGCGCGAGCCGAAGGCGCCCTCGAGCAGCAGGCCGTAGGCCTCGAGCACCGGCTCCCCGGCCCAGAGGATCAGCCCGGCGCAGAGCAGCAGCGCCGCCGCCACCGCGGCCAGGGGTGCCGCGACGATCAGCCAGAGCGGCGTGTCCTCCCGCGGCTCGGCCCTCACGACCCGGCCTCCGCCAGGCCTTCGCCGGCATAGTCCAGGTCGCCGGCCATCATGGCGCCGAGATCGCGGGCGGTGACCTCGCCGACCGCCAGGGCCGGGCCGACCCGGCCGGCGTGGATCACCGCGACCCGGTCGGCCAGGGCCAGGATCTCGTCCAGGTCCTCGGAGATCAGCAGCACCCCGGCGCCGCGCCGCTTGGCCTCCAGGATCCGGGCGTGGACCGCGGCGATGGCGCCCTCGTCCAGGCCGCGGACCGGCTGGTTGGCCAGGATGAACCTGGGCTCCCGGCGCAGGGTCCGGGCCAGGATCAGCTTCTGCATGTTACCGCCCGACAGCAGCCTGGCCGGGGTCTCCATCGACTTGCAGCGCAGGTCGAAGGCCTCGATCAGCTCTTGCGCCAGGTCGCGGCAGGCCTGGCCGTCGATCACCCGGCCCCAGCGGAACAGCGGCGCCCGGCCCAGGTCCTCGCTGATGAAGTTCTCCCAGACCGCCATCTCGCCGATGATCCCGGTGGCATGGCGGTCCTCCGGGATCCGGCCGATGCCGCGGGCGACGAAGTCGCGCGGCGCGAAGCGCGCCACCTCTTCCTCGGCGAAGCGGAGCCTGCCGGAACTCGGAGTCATGATTCCGCTCAGGACCCCGGCCAGGGCCGACTGGCCGTTGCCGGCGACCCCCGCGAGGCCGAGAATCTCGCGCGCGCGCACCACGAGGCTCACCCCGTCGAGCAGCGGGCGGGCCCGGCGGCCGAGGGCGACGCTGACCTCCTCCAGCTCGACCACCGGCTGGCCCGGCGGCAGGTGCTCGACCACTGGCCGGCTGACCTTGTGGCCGACCATCAGCTCGGCCAGGCTCTCCCGGTCGGCCTCGGCGGTCGCGACCTCGCCGACCACCCGGCCGCGGCGCAGCACCGCGACCCGGTCGCTGACCGCCAGGATCTCGTGGAGCTTGTGGGAGATGAAGATGATCGAGAGGCCCTTGGCGACCATGGCCTTCAGAGTCTCGAAGAGCCGCTCGACCTCCTGCGGGGTCAAGACCGCGGTCGGCTCGTCCAGGATCAGGATCCGGGCGTCGCGGTAGAGCGCCTTGAGGATCTCGACCCGCTGCTGCTCGCCAACCGAGAGCGCGCCGACCGGCTTGTCCGGATCGACCTCGAGGCCGAAGTCCGCGGCCAGGCCGAGCAGCCGCCTGCGCGCCGCCGCGGCCTCGGAGCGCCAAGCCCAGAGCCGCTCGGTGCCAAGCATGACGTTCTCCAGCACGGTCATGTTGTCGGCCAGGGTGAAGTGCTGGTGCACCATGCCGACCCCCGCCGCGATGGCGGCGTCGGTCGCGCCCGGCGGCAGCCTCTCTCCGCCGACCTCTATGTGGCCGGAGTCGGCCGTGTAATGGCCGAAGAGGATGTTCATCAGGGTCGTCTTGCCAGCGCCGTTCTCGCCGAGCAGCGCCAGCACCTCGCCGGCCTCCAGGCTCAAGGAGATCCGGTCGTTGGCGACCAGATCGCCGAAGGCCTTGCTCACCTCGACGATGCGCAGCAACGCCATGACGCCCCTTTTCCCTGCCTGGAGCCGCGGCCCGACCCTCGCACTTCGACAGGCTCAGCACGAGGGCCTTACTTGGCGACCATTCCAGCCTCATGCTGAATTTGTCAAAGCATGAGCCCCCGGTGCGTGAGACGACAACCGTTATGGAGCAACCGGCACTATGGATCCCCGGATCAAGTCCGGGGATGACATCGCAAGGGGTCGATACGCCGAGTGCACAATACCCCCGCTGTCATGCCCGGACTTGATCCGGGCATCCATCGCGCCGCTTGCGTCCTAGGTTGCAACCAAAAGCTCGGTGCCGAGGCCCCCTCAGTAGGTCGACTTCGGCTCCTCGTCGTTGATCTTGACGACGAAGTCGCCGGCCAGGATCGCCGCCTTGGTCGCCTCGACCTTGGCCTTGATCTCGGCCGGGATGCGGTCCTCGAACTCGTAGTAGGGGGCGAGCGACGCGCCGCCCTTCTGCATCATGGTCCATTCCTTGTAGTCGGCGGCCTCGAACTTGCCGGCCTTGACCAGCTCGATGGCGTGGTTGATGGCGTTTTCCATGTGCCAGAGCGCGGAGGTCACGACCACGTCGGTGCCGTTCTCCTCCTTGTTCATGTCGTTGACGTTGCCGAAGGCGATGATGCCCTTCTCGCGCGCCGCGTCGACCACGCCGGCGCGCTCGGCGTAGAGCACGTCGACCCCGGCCTCGATCTGGGCGAAGGCGGCCTCCTTGGCCTTGGGCGGATCGAACCAGGAGCCGATGAAGGTGACCTTGAACTGGGCGTCCGGCCGGACCGAGCGCGCGCCCTCCATGAAGGCGTGGAACAGGCGGTTGACCTCGCCGATGGGATAGCCGCCGACCATGCCGATCTTGCCGTCCTTGGTCATGGCCCCGGCGATGATCCCCATCAGGTAGCAGGGCTCGTGGATGTAGTTGTCGAAGACCGCGAAGTTGGTCCCGTGCGGCTTGAAGGGATCGCCCATCAGGAAGGCGACCTCGGGATAGTCGTCGGCGACCGCCCGGGCCTCGCGGCTGATCCCGAAGGCCTCGCCGACCACCAGGTCGACGCCGCTCTCGGCGTACTCGCGCAGCACCCGGACGTAGTCGGTGTTGGCGACCTTCTCCGAGAAGACGTAGTCGATCTCCCCCGCCTCCTGGGCCGCGGTCAGGGCCAGGTGCAGGCGTGCGTCCCACTTCTGCTGGATCGGCTGGGTGTAGATCCCGGCGACCTTGATCTTCTCCGCCTGGGCGGCGCCGCCCAAGGTCAGGACCGCCGCGCCGACGGCCAGCGCCCCGCCGAGCAGGACCGCGCGCCGGCCGATGTGTCTCACAAAGTCCATGAAGCCCTCCTGTGGCTGATCAGAGCTTTGCCTCCCTTGCCCTCCGCCGGCTCGGTGGCGCCGCACCCGGGCGGCACGTTTCCGGCGTGAAGGACCTGGGCTTGTTTTGCTCTTTGCTTATTTGTCCATTTGATCAAAAATTATACTGAGAGGCCAAGATCTTGGCGTCAAGGTCCCAGGGCCCGATCGGGCAGCCTCCGAGGAAGTGGAACGAGCATGAGCGACCGGACGGCGCGCGCGACCAAGACCCGCAAGCGCACCCGCATTCAGGCGGCCAACGAGGAGAAGATCCTGGAGGCCGCCCTCGGCGTCTTCGCGCGCTACGGCTTCAAGGGCGCGGCGGTCGACCAGATCGCCGCCGCCGCCGGCATGTCCAAGCCCAACCTGCTCTACTACTTCCGTAGCAAGAAGGCGCTTTACGGCGCGGTGCTGCGCCGGACCCTGGAGATGTGGCTGCAGCCCCTGGAGGACATCTCGGCCGAGGGCGATCCCGAGACCGAGATCCGCGCCTACATCGCCCGCAAGGTCGCCTTCTCGCGCACCCACGCGGTGGAGTCCCGGCTCTTCGCCATGGAGATCCTCCAGGGCGCGCCGATCCTCAAGGAGGTCCTGGAGACCCGGCTGCGCGAGCTGGTCGACCAGAAGGCCCGGGTGATCGAGGCCTGGGTCGCCGCCGGCAAGATCGCGCCGATCGACCCGCACCACCTGATCTTCACCCTCTGGGCCTCGACCCAGCACTACGCCGACTTCGACGCCCAGATCCGCGCCCTGCGCGGCGCTGGGACCGAGGACTTCCTGCTGTCGGCCGACGACGCTCTCGCCGACCTACTCCTCAAGGGCCTGCTGCCGCGCTGACCGGACCGCGTCGGGGCGTGGCCCGATCACTCGATCGCGCTCGCCAGCCGTTTCGGCGCGATCAGGCGGTAGCTGCGCTTGACCACCGCCGCCACCTCCTCCCAGTCCGGACCGTCGTCAAGCCGCATGCCGATCCAGCCCCTGTGGCCGACGTAGGGCGGCACGAAGAAGCGCTCCGGGTCGGCACCGACCAGGATCTCCTGGCTCCCCGGCGGCGCCTTGCACCAGAGCGAGATCCGCCCGTCACCCCGCTTCTCCATGGCGAAGATCTTGTCGCGGACCCGAAATGTCGGATCGCCCCAAGCCTTCTTCTCGGTGGCCTCCGGCAGCACCAGGCAGATCGCGCGCAACCGTTCGATGGGTGCTTCGGACATGACTCACCCTATCACGCTATCGCAGCGTCCCTATGCCTCGTCATCCTTCCTGCCGCGCCGTCCTCAACACAAGGCCAGCAGGTCGGCGCGCAGGCGGTCCGGGTTCAGGTCCGGCAGGCTGCGGTCGATTTCGCCGTGGGTCGCGCGCCAGACCGGCACCGCGGCGACTAGGACGTCGCGCCCGGCGTCGGTGAGACGCAGGCGCCGGCCGCGCTTGTCCACCTCATCGACCACGACCTCGACCAGCCCGCGCCGCTCCAGCGGCTTCAAGTTGGCGGTCAGGGTCGTGCGGTCCATGGCGAGCAGCGGCGCGACGTCCCCGATTCGCGGCGGCGACGGGCGGTTCAGCGACATCAGCAGCGAATACTGCCCGTTGGTCAGGCCGAAGGGGCGAAGCGCCTCGTCGAAGCGCCGCGCGATCGCCCGGGCGGCGCGCTGAAGGTGGAGGCAGAGACAGCGGTCACGCACCTCGTGCGTAACGTCGAGAGGAAGGTCGTCACGCATCGTCATGGAAAAATATATGTTGATATCAACTTTTTTGTCAAGTAAGGTTCCGCCGCTTGGCCTGGATAGCACGCGATAGTGCCCAGACATCGAACCGCTGCAACGGCAGGGAGCGAGACGCATGAACCCCAAGGTCTACATCAACCTGCCGGTCGCGGACCTGGGCCGCTCGCGCGCCTTCTTCGAGGCGCTCGGCTTCGGCTTCGACGACGCCTTCGGCGACGAGACGGCGCTCGGCATGACGATCAATGAGAGCTGCTTCGCGATGCTGCTGACCCACGAGAAGTTCGCCCAGTTCACGCCACGGCCGATCGCCGACGCCGGCAAGACCACCGAAGTGCTGACCGCTCTTCAGGTCGAGAGCCGCGACGAGGTCGACCGCCTCGTCGGGATCGCCCTCGCCGAGGGCGGCAGCAGCCCGCGCGATCCCCAGGACCACGGCTTCCTGTACGGCCGCGCGCTCGCGGATCCCGACGGGCACATCTGGGAGCTCTTCTGGATGGATCCGGCGCAACGGACCGGACAGGAGTAAGCGCAATGGAATTCAGTTCGAAGGTCCGCACCTGCCTCTGGTTCGACGGCCGGGGCGAGGCGGCCGCCCGCTTCTATGTCTCGCTGCTGCCGGACAGCCGCATCGAGAACGTGGTCCACCCGGACCCCGAGGGCCCCGCCCTGGTGGTCGAGTTCGCGCTGGCCGGCGCGCCCTACATGGTCCTGAACGGCGGACCGCAGTACCGCCACACGCCCGCGGCCTCGATCTCGGTGCTCACCGAAGACCAAGCCGAGACCGACCGCCTCTGGGCGGCGCTGACCGCCGAGGGCGGCAGCGAAGGTCGCTGCGGCTGGCTCATCGACCGCTACGGCGTTTCCTGGCAGATCGTGCCGGAGGTCCTGCCGCGGCTCCTTGGCGCGGACGACACCGCGACCGCCGCGCGCGCCCAGGAGGCCATGATGGCCATGAACAAGATCGATATCGCCGCTCTCGAAGCCGCGTACCGCGGCGCATGATGGAGGAGAAGGAAATGACCTACGTCGACGGATTCGTTGCCGCCGTGCCGACCGCCAAGCGCGAAGACTTCCTCAGGCACGCCAAGGAAGCCGCCATCGTCTTCAAGGAGCACGGCGCCTTGAAGCTGGTGGAGTGCTGGGGCGACGATGTTCCCCAAGGCGAGGTCACCTCATTCCCGATGGCGGTCAAATGCAAGGACGACGAGACCGTCGTGTTTTCCTGGGTTCTCTGGCCGTCGCGCGAGGTCCGCAACGCCGGCATGGAGAAGATCATGGCCGATCCCAGGCTCCAGCCTGACAGGAATCCCATGCCCTTCGACGGCAAGCGCATGATCTTCGGCGGCTTCGACATGATCCTGGAGACCTGACGCGCAGGCGCATTGGCTGGCCGTCGACGAGCCGCGCGCCTTTCCGCGCTAACCGTCGGAAGTCCGCTGCAGCAGCAGGGTGACGGCGGCGGTCGCGGCGATGCCGGCGATCACCGAGGCGCTCGGCCAGCCGTGGCCCAGGGCGCCCTCAAGCAGCACCACGAAGGCCGGGGTCAGGTAGGTGTAAGCCATGACCTTGAAGGCCTGGAGCCGGAGGCTGGCGTACTTGGCGATGATGAAGGTGACGGCGGTGTTGAAGACCGCCAGGTAGGCGATCCCGAGGAAGACCCCGCGCGGCACCGCCGCCCAGTCTGTCGCGGCGATCCGCGGCGCGCCGTAGGCCGCGAGCAGGAGCGCGCCGCTGAACAGCACCCAAAAGGTGAGGAGCAGCAGCGACTCGCCCCGGTGCAGCCGCTTCACCGCGGGAGGATAGGCGGCGAAGCAGAGCGCCCCGCCCAGGAACAGCAGCTCGCCATAGCCGAGGTCGAAGGCCAGCAGGCGCTCGAGCCGGCCGTCGAAGACCACCCAGGCCGCCGCCGACGCGCCGAAGATCAGGCAGGCGATCTGCCAGAGCGAGCAGCGCTGGCGCACCGCCAGGTAGCCGATGACCGCGGTCATCAGCGGCGTCAGGGTGAAGAGCGCGCCGGCGCTGAGCGGATCGGTCCAGCGCAGGGCCTCGAACATCAGCACGAAGAAGCCGACCATGGTCAGGCTGATCGCGGCGTAGCGCAGCAGCCCGCCGAGGCTCGGCCGCCGCCACTCCCCGGCCGCGCTCACCACCGCCGCGAAGGCCAGCGCCGCCAGGGCGAAGCGCAGGCAGGTCAGCACCACCGGGTCGAGGTCCCGGGTGATCGCCGCCCCGACCGGAAAGGAGGTGCTGACCAGGAAGGCGTAGACCAGCATCGCCCCGTGGGCCCGGGCCTGCCCCGCCGGAACGGGAGTCGAAAGCCCGGACACGGTCATGAAGCGCCGGCCGCGCAGCTTACGGTGCGTGCCGCCCCCTCACCCGCTCGCGGCTCGCGCCGCTCCCACCCTCTCCCGGGGGGAGAGGGTTGCGGAGGCTTGGCGAGGCGGTGAGCCGAGCCTTAGCCGGAGCTGGGTGAGGGGTAAGCGTTGCAACTTGGGTGCGCAGATCGCCAGCTACAGCCCTGAACACGGCCATCGCACATCGGAACGCCTTTGGAGGAACGTGCCTCCCCCCCACCCGCTGCCGGCCGGGGCGCGACGAGGCGATGAGCCGCGTCTCGGCCGGAGCCGGGTGAGGGGCAAGCATCTCTTGGCCGCGATGCCGGCGCTATTCCGCCGGCTCGGGGACAACCCGCAGGGGGTTGTTCTCGTGGGTCGTCCAGTTGCCGTAGGCCGGGTCGATGGCCTTGCCGGTCCGGGGATCGACCCCTTCGGTCAGGTGTTCCAGGGTGATGCAGTTCTCGACCGGGCAGACCGCGACGCAGAGGTTGCAGCCGACGCATTCCTCGTCGATCACCTCGAAGTGGCGCCGGCCGTTGACCGTCTGGGTGATCGCCTGGTGCGAGGTGTCCTCGCAGGCGATGTGGCAGCGGCCGCACTTGATGCAGAGGTCCTGGTCGATCCGTGCCTTCACCACGTAGTTGAGGTTGAGGTACTGCCAGTCGGTGACGTTGGGCACGGCCTTGCCGACGAAGTCGTCGAGCCGCGCGTAGCCCTTCTCGTCCATCCAGTTCTTCAGGCCCTCGACCAGGTCCTCGACGATGCGGAAGCCGTAGGCCATGGCCGCGGTGCAGACCTGGACGTTGCCGGCGCCCAGGGCCATGAACTCGACCCCGTCGCGCCAGGTCGTGATGCCGCCGATGCCCGAGATCGGCAGGCCCGGGGTCTCGGGATCGCGGGCGATCTCGGCGACCATGTTGAGCGCCACCGGCTTGACCGCCGGGCCGCAGTAGCCGCCGTGGGTGCCCTTGCCGTCGGTCGCCGGCTCGGGCGCCATGGTGTCGAGGTCGACCCCGACGATGGAGGAGATGGTGTTGATCAGCGAGACCCCGTCGGCCCCGCCCTTCTGCGCGGCGCGCGCCGGGAAGCGGATGTCGGTGATGTTCGGAGTCAGCTTGACGATCACCGGCATGCGGGTGTGCTGCTTGCACCAGCGGGCGACCATCTCGACGTAATCCGGCACCTGCCCCACCGCCGAGCCCATGCCGCGCTCGGACATGCCGTGGGGACAGCCGAAGTTGAGCTCGATGCCGTCGGCCCCGGTGTCCTCGACCAGGGGCAGGATCTTCTGCCAGGCGCTCTCCTCGCAGGGCACCATCAAGGAGACCACCACCGCCCGGTCCGGCCAGTCGCGCTTGACCTCCTTGATCTCGCGCAGGTTGACGTCCAGCGGCCGGTCGGTGATCAGCTCGACGTTGTTGAAGCCGAGCAGCTGGCGGTCCGGGCCGTGGATCGCGCCGTAGCGCGGCCCGTTGACGTTCACGATCGGCGGGTCCTCGCCCAGGGTCTTCCAGACCGCGCCGCCCCAGCCCGCCTGGAAGGCGCGGACCACGTTGTAGGCCTTGTCGGTCGGCGGCGCCGAGGCCAGCCAGAAGGGGTTGGGCGACTTGATCCCGAGGAAGTCGTTGCGGATGTCAGCCATGTCGTCTCTCCCGGGCCGGGCGGCGTCTTGCGCCGCCGCTCAGCCCTCGTTGCGCAGGGTGCGGTCGATGGACTCCGCCGCCACCTTGCCGTCCTCGACCGCGGCCACGGTCAGGTCCTCGCCGCCTGCGATGCAGTCGCCGCCGGCCCAGACGTCCTCGAGGCTGGTCCGGCGCCCCTCGTCGACCACGATGCGGCCCTGGGCCAGCGCCAGGCGCTCGCCGCCGACCTCCAAGGAGTCCGGCTCGAAGGCCTGGCCGATCGCCTTGAAGACCATGTCGGCGGCCAGGGTGAAGATCTCGCCGCTCGGCTGCAGGCGGCCGTTGGCGCCGCTCTCGGTATATTCGAACTCGACGCCGCGGACCTTGCCGCCCTCGCCCAGCAGCCGCTTGGGCTGGGCCCAGTGCCGGATGCCGACGCCGCTGATCTGGGCCAGCTCCTGCTCGTAGACGCTGGCCTTCATCTGCGCCTTGCCGCGGCGGTAGACGATGGTCACCTCCTCGGCGCCCAGGCGCTTGCTCTGCACCGCGACGTCGATCGCGGTCATGCCGCCGCCGATCACCACCACCCGGCGGCCGACCGGCAGGCTTGTCTTGTCCGTCGCCTGGCGCAGCGCGGCGATGTAGGCCACCGCGTCCTCGACTCCCTCGAGGCGCTCCTCGGCCAGGCCCAGGGCGTTGACCGCGCCCAGCCCGACGCCGAGGAAGACCGCGTCGAAGTCGTCGCGCAGCCGGTCCAGGGTCACGTCCACGCCCAGGCGCTTGCCGTATTCAACGGTGATGCCGCCGACCGCCAGGATGTAGTCGACCTCGCGCTGGGCGAAGTCGTCGACGGTCTTGTAGGCGGCGATGCCGTACTCGTTGAGCCCGCCGGGCTTGTCCCTGGCCTCCAGGACCGTGACCTCGTGGCCCAGGACCGCCAGGCCGTGGGCGCAGGCCAGGCCGGCCGGACCGGCGCCGACCACCGCGACCCGCTTGCCGCTCGCGGGGCCGCGCTGGAAGACCTGCTTGCCGTCCTGGAACAGGGCGTCGGTGGCGTAGCGCTGCAGCAGGCCGATCTTGACCGGCTTGCCCTCGGCCTCCATGCGCACGCAGACCTCCTCGCAGAGGGTCTCGGTCGGGCAAACCCGGGCGCACATGCCGCCCATGATGTTCTGCTTCAGGATGGTCTCGGCCGCGGCCTGGGTGTTCTCGGTCGCGATCTGCCGGATGAACATGGGGATGTCGATGGAGGTCGGGCAGGCCGTGGTGCAGGGCGCGTCGTGGCAGAAGTAGCAGCGGTCGGCCTCGACCAGGGCCTGGTGCAGGTCCAGGGGCGGATGCAGGTCGGCGAAGTTGGCGGCGATCTCCTCGGCCGGCAGACGGCCCGCCGCAATGCCCGGCGCCTTGGCGCTGCTGCCCATCTAACTCTCCCTATGCGACAATCTGCGGCGGCGCTGCGGCCTCGGCCGACCCCGCCGCTTATTTTTGATCATTTGATCAAATTTTTTGTCGCGGGTCAAGGAAACCGGGCGGGAGCGGCAGAGGGGTTAAGGCGTCACCGCTCGTCGGCACCGGGTCTGCCGCACCCTGTCTGTCCTCGCGCGCCTGTTCTATGGCCTTGCTGGCGCGAGGACGATCCACCGGAAGGATTCGGCGAAGCCCTGCCGAGTGAAGGGTGAGGGCGGGGCCTCCCTGCGGAGCACGACAAACACCCCGGGGCCCCTACCGGCTCTCTGGCTTTCGCGGTAGGCGCCCCGGGGGCATCTGGGCCGATCGGATTGCAGTCCTCAAGCGAGGGTCAGTACGACGGCCGCTTCAAGGATCGCTTCTGCTAGCTGCAGGTCACCTTGTTTCCGTCCGTCGTGCAGTTGTCGTCGCCCTTCATCGTGATGATGACCCCGTTCGGGAGGGTGACGGTTGCCGATCCGCCCTCCTGGACCTGCGGCACCGTGGTGAAGCCGCCCGCGGCGGCGCCGCCGACACCGGCATTGCCGAAGCCGCCCGCCGGCGCAATCACGACGGTTCCCTGTCCGGGAACTCTCACTTCCTGCGCCCAGGCAGAGGTGGCCGCCACCGAGGCAAGCGCGACTGCGGTGATGATTGAACGTGCTTTCATGGCTTGATCTCCTTTGCTCGCTCTCCCGCCGCGGAATTGCGGGCGGGACGATGCTGAGCAAAGCAGTCCCCTGTCTGGTCTTGCGTTAGCCCCGCGTCAGCCTCGCGCCGGGGAGACCGCCGCGGCGTCCGTCGAGGACTGCCTGCACCGTCGGGTGTCGCTGCGAAGGGAGAATTGGATTCGGCACCGGGCGCCGAGCGGACGCGAGGGGTCGCCCCTCCGTCTCTACCGCGGGCCGGCGGCAGGGAAGGGGGGCCCGGGAGGCGGCGGCCAGACCGGCCCCGCCCAGGGTGCGAAGGTCTGCAGTTTGTCGGAGGTCGAGGGGAAGGCGGACTCCGCCGAGACGACTCCGATCCCGCGGCAAAGCACCTTATTGGCGGCCGCGGTCCCTGTGTCGTCTCGGCAAGCGCCGGCCGGAGGAGCCTGGCCGGGTTGCACCCGTCGCGCACAACCCGGCCCGGCAATCAGACCAGATCGATCCGGCCCCGAAAGATGAGAGTCGAGCGATCTCCGCTCGCTGTCTCGAGCACAACCGGCGCCTTGAAGTGCTGGACCCCCGGCTTCAGCGTGTTGTCGCCAACGGTGACGCCGACGAAGATGCCGAGCTCGCCGCCGCCAATCGCGATGAAGGTGAAGCTGATCGCACCGACCGAGAGTGAGCTGTATTCGCCGATGAAGATCTGCTCGTTGAGCGTGAGCTTTTGCCCGGGCCTGAGCGTCTTGTCCTCGAGGTCCAGGAGGATGCTTTCGTTGCGACCGCCATCCGAGACGTGGATGTTGCAGTCGAAGTCGGTCGCCACCTCGTCGCCCCGCGCGGCGGCGTGCTCGACCGAAGTGAGCTTCGCGGTGACAAGATGACCGCTCGGTTCGCTCGTAAAGCCGAAATCCTCGTTGAACCTTTCGACAGCCTGAAGAGCCATAGTTCTGTCCTTTCAAGAATGGTCCGCCGCCCGATTGCGGTCGGGACGGGCCGCAGGAAAACAGGCCGCCGTCCGGCGCCGCGTTATTCGTCCGTTAGTCGTCCGTCAGCGCGGCCGGACGCCGGCCCGATTCGACGCCGTCGGCGGTTCCGCGCGCGCCGGATTGGGCCTAGGGTTGGGGACTGATCCACGACACGCGATGGAGTGCCAAGCGATGACGGACGACGAAATCAGGGCGGACGATCTCGAGCTGCGGCCCGGCGAGATGCGGTTCCGCTCGGCGGAGGCCTACGGCCAGTTCGGCAAGCGGATCCGCCAGTGGGCGGAGGGTGGCCGCGATTTCTCCCAGCCGATCAAGATCGGGGCCTTCAAGGACGAGCTGGCGACAGGCGAGCCGCAGTTGCTCGAAGGCGAACACTATCGCCTGCACCCTGAAATCGAAGAGGTACGGCTGTTCCGCAGGACCCGCGAGACCCTCGAGATCGGCCTGCCATTGGTCGAGCGGCTCGAGCCGCGGGAGCACGGCGACGAGCTGGTCGCGCTCTATCCGGGTCTCACGCCGGACAGCCGCTGGGCGGAGGAGGTTATCCGGGTCTCGAAGGGCGACCGCAAGACGTACGACGACTTCATCGACGAGTTCGTCGGCTTCTACAGCTGCTCGCAGTGCGGCTGAGCCCTAGTCGTCGCTCGCCAGGTACCGGGCCCTGGCCAAGCCGTCGGCGAAGGCGGCGCGGACGGCCGGATCACGGATCGGGAAGGCCGAGGTGACCCAGGCGAGGATCGAGTCCTCCTCGGCGGCGCGCTCGCCCGCCCAGTTGGCGCGGGCCAGCTCCACGAAGCGCGTGTAGGCGCGCGCCGCTTCCGCCGAACGGCCGAGCCGGGTCAGCGCCGCCGCCTCCCAGCCGGGGATGTTGCGGATCGCCTCGCCGCCGTTGCGCGCCGCGGCGACGCAGCCGTCGTAGTCGCCGCAGAGGAAGCGGATCGTCGCGTGATAGCACCAGTCCCGCGGCGAGATCGTCCAGCCGAGCGAGATCGACTGCGCGGCGAGGTTCCGCGCGACCGCGGTCCGTCCGCCGAAGGCCAGGCCCAGCGCGGAGGAGATGACGACCCAGGCGTCGTTCGGGTTGGTCTCCTGCGCCAGCCCGAAGGCCAGCTCGGCCTCGTCGTAGCGCTGCGCCATGGTCAGCGCCCAGCCGCGGCTCAGGTGGGTCTGGGAGTCCATCGGGTCGAGGTCGATCGCCCGGTTGGCGAGCAGCAGCGCCTCGGCGAAGAGCGCGGGGTCGCGCCGCGTGCCGGGAAAGACGATGTTCCGGATGTTGTGGAGCTGGGCGAGGCTCGTGTAGGCGCGGGTGAAATCGGGCCAGTCCGCCAGGATGGCGCGGAACAGCTCGGCCGCCCGGGTCCAGCCCGCGGGGTCGAAGGACAGGGCCAGCTGCTGGCCCAGGAGCCAGCGGTCGATGGCGTCCGCGGCCGGATTGTCGCGGCCGGTCAGGCGGGCCAGGCGCGCCCGCGACAGGTTGAGGTTGAGCGTCGCCGCCATCCGCCCGGCCAGGTCGCCCTGGAAGGCGATCCAGCGGGTCCGCAGGCTCTCGGAGCGCTCGGTCCAGATGACCTCGCCGGTGGCGGTGCCGGTCAGCGCGACCGTGGCCGCGATGCGCGGGCCGACCTCCACGGCGCTGGCGCGCAGCGCGTAGGTCCGCTCGGCCCGGCCGTCCTCCGGGTCGTCGAAGATCCGCCATTCCCGGAAGCGGGCGAGCCGGGAGATCAGCTCCCGGCGGAAGAGCGCGACGAGCGGCCGGCAGGCCTCGGCCAGCCCCGTCGTGTCGAAGCTGCCCACCGAGATCTCGGGAAAGGCCCGCGGCTCATCGGCCGCGACGGGGTCGGGCGGGTGCTCCGGCGCGGCCACGGCCGGCATCTTTGGCGCCGCGGTCTCCGGTCGCGGAGGACCGCCGGGGCCCTCCTCCGAGGCCGCCGGGCGGTAATCGCCCATCTTGATGGCGACGACCAGGGCCTGCGTCTCGCCCGCAGGCTCCGTGTCGAACTCCCGCTCCAGATGGCGCCAGAGCCGGTCGTAGGTCTGCAGCGCGCTGCCCACGTCGCCGGCTTCGAGGTGGGCCGAGATGAGCGCGCGGGCGGCGACCTCGTCCGAGGGGTCGAGGATGACCAGGGCCCGGGCCAGATCGCGCCGCGCCCCCGGCGCCGCCGCCTCGAGCGCCGCCGAGAGCCGCGTCCGGAGTTCGTCCTCGATCTGGCGGCGGCGCAGGTAGAGCCAGCTCTCGAAGACGTCGCCGGGGACGGTGAAGCGCGCGAGGATGCGCTCGGCGAGGCTTTCCCCGGCGAGCAGCACCGGCGGGACCACGCCGGAAGCGAGCGCCGACAGCAGCTCCGCGACGTCGGTGCGCAGGGCGCCGGCCAGCGCCACCTTCTCCCGGTCGGCCTCCAGGCCGTCGTAGCCGGCGGCGCTCAGCTCGCCGCGCAGCTGGAACAGCGTCTGCCGCAGGTTGCGGCGCCCGCCGGCCTCGTCATGGTTTGGCCAGATCAGGCTGACCAGCCGCGCGCGGGTCTCCTCGTGCCCGGGGGTGAGCGCGAGGCAGGCCAGGACCGCCCGCGCGCCACGCGAGGAGACGGCGAGCACGCGGCCGTCGACCGAGGCCCGAAGGCTGTCGATCAGGGTCAGTCTCAGCGCGCCGGCCACGGTCATCCTGCTCGACATCTTCGCGTCCTCCGCCCGACGGAACCGCTCCCCTCAATAGAGCGGAATCTCGCCGACATATCGCCCCCCGCCTCCCGATTTTGCGACGGTCTCGCGCAGGGCCGCTGTGGTGATTCCCGTCGCATAGGGCTGCAGCTCGGGCGCAATGGCCTTGCAGGCCTTGAGCGGGTCCTCGGGCGACGAGAGGTCCAGGGCCGAGACCGCGATCCCCCGGGCCGCGAGCGCGCCGGCGGCCTGCCGGGGACAGGCGGGCAGCGGCGCTCCGCCCGGGCTCGCGGCCGCCGCCGGTCGCAGCAGCGGACAGGCGGGCGAGATCTCCGCGCGTGCCAACGCCCGGCGGTCGGCGGGTCCGAGCCGCGCCGCGCCCCGGGCGGCCCGCCGCCGCGCCAGCTCCAGGCCGAAGCGCATCTGACAGAGCTCCCGGTGGGCGGCCTCGACCGCATCGGCGACGCCGAGGCGGCAGGCGATGCCGAGGGCGAGGCCCCCGTCCGTCCGGCCCCAGGCAAGCGCCGCCATGACCGGGAAGCCGGGAAGCCGGGTCAGGTCCAGGAGCCGCAGCCCCTCGGTCCCCCAGCCCGGCCAGTGCCTGGCCACCAGGGCGGCGAAGCGGCGCGCGGCCGCTTGCGCCGGCTGGCGGGCGCGCCGTCCGCCGAGCCACCAATGCGCCGCCGCGTCGCGTTCGACCAGTTCCAGCAGCCCGGCGAGGCGCGCCTCCGCAAGGCTCGGCGCGGCGGCCATGCCTTCGGAGCGCGCCGGCAGGCCCGCGGCGCGCGCGGCGCCGGCCGCCCAGTCGCCGCAGCCGGCGCGGGACCCGAGCCGGGACGGCAGGCGCGCGCGGGCGCGGGCCTCCGCGATCTCGCCCGCGAGCCGCGCGAGCGCCGCACCCGGCGTCGGCCCGCAGCCGGTCGCGCTCTCGCCCCGGCCCGGCCCGGCCGGGACCAGGCCGCCGGCCAGGTACATGTCGCGCAGCCCCGGCAGGGCGAGGAGGAAGAAGCGCTCGGCGCGCGCCAGCACGCGCAGGATCCGACGACCGCCGACGCCCTCGCCGAGCCAACCGGCCAGGCGCCCGGCAGCGGCCTCGGGCGCCTGCCCGCCCCGCGATCGCAGCGCCGCCGCGGCGTCGCTCGGGGCGAAGCACCAAGCCTCCCGGTCTCCGCTGTCGTGCCGGCTGCCAGACATCGCCTTCCGATCCTTCGCTGTGGCCCTTCGCCGCGCGCCGGAGGCGGGCCGCAGGACGATCCGGAGGCGGATCGAAACCTCCCGCCCGCCGGCGCCTTCCGCGCGGGACAGGGCCGGGACGACCCGCCGGGGCCTGCGCCACCCCCGCCCGGGGCATTACGCCCTGAGGCCAGGGGTCTCCGCGCCGCGAAGCGCCCATAAGTCATAGCTTAGGACATAGTTCCCTACGCGAGAACGGCTAACTTGAGCGCGCCGCCGCTACTCCGCCGCCTCTCGCGCCGCCTGGGCGGCGGCCTCGATGCGCGCGCCCTCCTCGGGCGTGACCGCGCCCTTGAGGGCGGTGATCAGGGCGTAGTGCCGGGGCTCGCGGTGGCGGGCGAAGTTGAAGATGTGCTCCTTGTAGGAGCGGCCGAGGTCCAGGTCGCAGGCCGCGGCGATCAGCTCGTCGCCCTCGGTCACCGCCTGGGCCACGGTCTCGCCGCTGGGCGCGATGATCTGGCTGCCGGCGATGTGGTGCACGCCCTCCTCGACCCCGCCCTTGGCGACGCCGACCACCCAGGTGCCGTTCTGGTAGGCGCCGGCCTGCATCGACAGGGTGTTGTGGTGCCAGGAGGGCGCGTCGTGGTCGGGGGTTAGGGGGTGCCGGCTCGGCGTGTTGTAGCCCAGCAGCACCATCTCCACCCCCTGCAGGCCCATGACCCGGTAGGTCTCGGGCCAGCGCCGGTCGTTGCAGATGCACATCCCGATCAGGCCGCCGAAGCCGCGGAACACCCGGAAACCCAGGTCGCCGGGCTCGAAGTAGCGCTTCTCCAGGTGCTGGAAGGCGCGCTGCGGCTCGTGATCGGCGTGGCCGGGCAGGTGGATCTTGCGGTACTTGCCGAGGATCTCGCCCTCGGCACCGACCAGGATCGCAGTGTTGAAGCGCCGCTTGCGCCGGGTCTCGTCGCCGGGGATCAGCTCGGCGTAGCCCAGGCAGAAGCCCAGGCCCAGGTGCCGCGCCTCGTCGAACAGAGGCCGGGTCTCCGGCCCCGGCATCTCGGTCTCGTAGAAGGCCTCGAGCTCGGCCTCGTCCTCCAGCCACCAGCGCGGGAAGAAGGTGGTGAGAGTCAGCTCGGGAAAGACCACGAGGTCGCAGCCGCGCCGCTTGGCCTCCCGCAGGTGGTCGATGAGCCGCTCCACCACCTCGGCCCGGCCCTCGTCCCGCGCGATCGGCCCCATCTGCGCCGCGCCGACGTTGACGATGCGTGCCATGGTCTCCTCCTCTTCTCTGTCGGGCTCAGCCTACACCGCCTTCGCCGCCCGCACCTCCGCCGCCGTCCGCCCGACCAGTTCCCGATAGAGTTCCGGATCGGTGTCGCCCTCGGTCGAGAACAGCAGGACCCGGGACTCCGCGTTCAGGCCCATCGCTTCGGCCAGCTCGGGGCGGCGGCGGGCGCAAATCAGGGCGGCCAGGCCGGCGACCGCGGACTCGCCGGCGACCAGGGGCGGGTCGCCGTCCATCCCCGCCGCCAGGAGGCGCATGGCCAGGGGCGCGCTGGCGTCGGGCAAAGTCATAAAGCCCTCGGCGCCGTGACGCAGCACATCCCAGGCGATCAGCGAGGTCTCGCCCGCCGCCAGGCCGGCCATGACCGTGTCGAGATCGCCGCCGATGGTCGCCGCCCGGCCCTCGGCCGCGCTGGCGAAGAGGCAGGCGGCCCTCTCCGGCTCGACCACTTGGAAGCGCGGCCGCCGCGCGCCGAGGCTCTGCCAGAGATAGGCGCAGACCGCCGCCGCCAGGCCGCCGACCCCGGCCTGGAGGAAGACGTGGGTCGGCCCGGGGTTGGGCGGTCCCTCGCCCCACTGCTCCAGCGCCTCGGCCGCCATGACCGCATAGCCGGCCATGACGTCGCGCGGTATCTCGCGGTAGCCCTCGTAGGAGGTGTCGGAGACCACGGTCCAGCCGTTCCGCGCCGCCTCCTCGGCAGCCCTGTGCACGGAGTCGTCGTAGGTGCCCTCGACCCGCCGGACTTCGGCGCCGAAGCGGGCGATGGCCGCCTCGCGGCCGGCGCTGACGTGCTCGTGGAGATAGATCACGCAAGGCAGGCCGAAGGTCCGGGCACCCCAGGCGACCGAGCGGCCGTGGTTGCCGTCGGTCGCGCAGCAGACGGTCAGGCCGGCCGCGATCCCGGCGAAGCGCCCGGCGAGCAGGTCTTCGGTCGAGGGCGTCTCCCCGGTCTGGGCGGCGACCCGGGCGCGCAGCTGGCGCAGCACGGCGTAGGCGCCGCCCAGGGCCTTGAAGCTGCCCAGTCCGAAGCGCCCGCCCTCGTCCTTGACCGCCAGGCGCGCGATCCCCAGGACGGCGGCCAGGCCCGGCAGCCCGACCAGGGGCGTCGGCCGGTAGCCCGGCCAGGCCGAGATCTCGGCCCGGGCCGCCTGCCAGTCGGCGGGCCCGAGCACGGCGGCCGCCGCGGCGCCGTCGGGGCGGCCGCGCGCCGCCCCGGCATTGGCCCGCCAGGCCGGCACCAGGTCGGCGATCTCGGCCAGAAGGGCCCGGGACTCCTCGTTTCCTGCCATGCCGCAAGCCTCCCAGGCCACGGCCCCAGCGGTCAAGCCGCAAGCGCGGCCGCGCGGCCGCTGTCACGTTGACCCGCGGCGAAGTTCCGCGCTCTAATGGCCTGAGACGAGAACACAGAACCGGCAACAAACGGCTCGCCCGCGGACAGGACGGCCGCGGCGCAATTCTGCAGGACGCAGGGAGGGAGAAAACATGCAGACGCTGACACGCAGGACGCTCGTCCTGGCGGCCGCCCTGGCCGTACCCCTGGCCGCCCTGGCGGCCCCCCAGCCGGCGGCGGCCGAGAAGGTCTTGCGGGTCATCCCGCACGCCGACCTCAAGAACATCGACCCGATCTGGACCACGGCCTACATCACCCGCAACCACGGCTACATGGTCTACGACACGCTCTTCGCGATGGACGAGAACCTCAAGCCGCAGCCGCAGATGGTCGATACCTGGACGGTCAGCGACGACCAGCTGACCTGGACCTTCGTGCTGCGCGACGGCCTGAAGTGGCACGACGGCACGGACGTCACCGCCGAGGACTGCGTCGCCTCCCTGAAACGCTGGGGCGCGCGCGACGGCATGGGCCAGCAGCTCATGGAGGTCACCGAGAGCCTGACCGCGGCCGACGCCAAGACCATCGTCATGAAGCTGAAGGAGCCCTACGGCCTGGTCCTGGATTCGATCGGCAAGATCAGCTCCAACGTGCCCTTCATGATGCCCAAGGCCCTGGCCGAGACCGATCCCTTCGAGCAGGTGCCCGAGATCGTCGGCTCCGGCCCCTTCAAGTTCTCCAAGGACGAGTGGGTGCCGGGCTCCAAGGTGGTCTACACCAAGAACCAGGACTACGTGCCGCGCAGCGAGCCGCCCAGCGGCGCCGCCGGCGGCAAGATCGCCAAGGTCGACCGGGTGGAATGGATCTATATCCCCGACGCCCAGACCGCGACAAACGCCCTGATCAACGGCGAGGTCGACTACTACGAGCAGCCGCAGCCAGACCTGGCGCCGATCCTCAGGCAGGCGTCCGGCGTGGTGGTCGAGGTCAACGATCCCCTCGGCAACCAGGGCATGCTGCGGATGAACCACCTGCACCCGCCCTTCGACAACAAGAAGATCCGCCAGGCGGTGCTCAAGGCCATCGACCAGGAGGTCTACATGCAGGCCGCGGTCGGTGATCCGGAGTTCTACAAGGTCTGCTACTCCTATTACGCCTGCGGCTCGCCGCTCGAGACCTTCTACGGCAACGAGCTGATCGCCAACCCCAGCCTGGCCGACGCCAAGGCCATGCTGGCGGAGGCCGGCTACGACGGCACCCCGGTGGTGCTCATGCAGCCGACCGACATCCCCATCCTTTCGGCCTTCAGCCTGGTCACCGCCCAGCGACTGCGCGACATCGGCATGACGGTCGAGGTCCAGGCCATGGACTGGTCGACCCTGACCTCGCGCCGGGCCAAGAAGGAGCCGGTGGACCAGGGCGGCTGGAACATCTTCCACACCTGGTGGATCGGCGGCGACATCACCAACCCGGTGGTCGCGACCGGCATGTCCGGCGGCGGCATCGAGAAGGCCTGGTTCGGCTGGCCGGACAACCCGGAGCTGGAGAAGCTGCGTCAGGCCTTCGCCCGCGAGACCGACGCCAAGGAGCAGA
Organism: Kiloniellales bacterium; assembly: GCA_030066685.1. NCBI lineage: Bacteria > Pseudomonadati > Pseudomonadota > Alphaproteobacteria > Rhodospirillales > Kiloniellales bacterium. Next base: position 109,926 of record JASJBF010000039.1, read on the forward strand.
AGGCGCTGGCCGACCAGGTCCAGGCCCTGGCCATCGACACGGTGACACACGGCAACACCGGCACCTTCTTCGTGCCGGTCGCCTACCGCGACAACGTCAAGGGCCTGATCAAGTCCCCGGTCCAGTTCTTCTGGAACATCGACGTGGAGAGGTAGACCGGGAACCGCAAAGACTCCGGGGCAGAGATCAAGCGAATGCGAGCAGCCCCCCTCACCCTCCCACAGCGCGATCGCGCTGTGGGCCCCTCCCTCTCCCTTGACCGGGAGAGGGTTAGCCGAGCGCACCAAGCCCCTCTCCCCCGGGAGAGGGAGGGGCCCGGCGCGAAGCGCTGGGAGGGTGAAGGGGCGACGTCTCCATCGCCCCCAGGGCGCTAGATGCTGGTCTTCGTCGCCAAGCGGATCTTCGCCACCATCCCCGTGATGGGGGTGGTGGCGCTCTTCGTCTTCCTGATGCTGCGGCTCAGCCCGGGCGACCCGGCCACCGTGATCGCCGGCGACTACGCCTCGCCCGCCGACATCGAGCGGATCCGCGAGCAGCTCGGCCTCAACGAGCCGATCTTCTTCCAGTTCACCACCTGGATCTGGAGCCTGATCCAGGGCGACCTGGGCATCTCGATCTTCTCGAACCTGCCGGTCACCCAGCTGATCGGCCAGCGCCTGGAGCCGACCCTGATGCTGGCGGCGACCACCCTGGTCTTCGCCGTCGTCGTCGCCGTGCCCCTGGGCGTGATCGCCGCCTGGAAGGCCGGCACCTGGGTCGACCGCGGGATCATGGTCTTCGCGGTCGCCGGCTTCTCGATCCCGGTCTTCGTCCTGGGCTACCTGCTGATCTACCAGTTCTCCTTGAACCTCAAGTGGCTGCCGGTCCAGGGCTACAAGAGCCCCTTCGAACAGCCCCTGGCCTTCCTGCACCACATCGTCCTGCCGACCGTGACCTTGAGCGTGATCTACATCGCGCTGATCGCCCGCATCACCCGGGCCAGCGTGCTCGAGGTGCTGGAGGAGGACTACATCCGCACCGCCCGCGCCAAGGGCCAGACCGAGCGCCGGGTCCTGCTCGGCCACGCGCTGAAGAACGCCGCGGTGCCCATCGTCACCGTGATCGGCCTGGGCATCGCCCTCTTGATCGGCGGCGTGGTGATCACCGAGAGCGTCTACAACATCCCCGGCCTCGGCCGCCTGGTGGTCGACGCCATCCTCAAGCGCGACTACCCGATCATCCAGGGCCTGATCCTGATGTTCAGCTTCGTCTACATCCTGATCAACCTGGCGATCGACATCGCCTACACCCTGCTCGACCCGAGGATCCGCTATTGACGGCGATCTACGATAGGGCCGGCGGCGGCTTGCGGGACCGGATCGCGGGTTTCCGGCGCGGCCTGCTGCGCCGCTATCCGACCATGATCTTCGGCGGTGTCCTCCTGTTCGTCATGGTGATCTGCGCGCTCTTCGCGCCGCTGCTCTTCACCGGCGACCCCATCGTCCTCAACCCGATCAACCGCCTCAAGGCGCCCAGCGAGCTGCACTGGTTCGGCACCGACATGTTCGGCCGCGACATCTACAGCCGCACGGTTTACGGCGCCCGGATCTCGCTGACCGTCGGCCTCCTGGCGGCCGGGCTCAGCGTGGTCTTCGGCCTGCTCTGCGGCCTGGCGGCCGGCTACATCCGCTTCCTCGACGGCGTGATCATGCGGGTCATGGACGGCCTGATGGCGATCCCCGGCATCCTGCTGGCCATCGCCCTGGTCTCGCTCTCCGGCGCCAGCCTCACGACGGTCACCGTCGCCATCACCATCCCCGAGATCCCGCGGGTGGTCCGCCTGGTCCGCGCCATCGTGCTCTCGGTGCGCGAGGAGCCCTACGTCGAGGCCGCGATCGCCGCAGGCACCCGGCTGCCGCTGATCCTGGTCCGTCACGTCCTGCCCAACACCGTGCCGCCGCTGATCGTGCAGGCGACCTATGTCTGCGCCTCGGCCATGCTGACCGAGGCTCTGCTCGGCTTCCTCGGCGCCGGCACCCCGCCGGAGATCCCGAGCTGGGGCAACATCATGTCCGAGGGCCGGACCTACTTCCAGCTCGCGCCCTGGATCGTGCTCTTCCCCGGCATCACCCTGGCGCTGACCATCCTGGCGGTGAACGTCCTGGGCGACGGCCTGCGCGACACCCTCGACCCTCGCATCGCCAAGAAGATGTGAGCGAGATGAGCGAGCCCCGCGCGCCCGTCCTCGACATCCGCGGCCTGACCGTCCGCCTGCCGGCCGACGCCGACCGCGAGCACGCGGTCGAGGAGGTCTCCTTCACGGTCCGGCCGCGGGAGATCCTCTGCGTGGTCGGCGAGTCCGGCTCGGGCAAGTCGGTGACCGCGCACACGGTCATGGGCCTGCTGCCGAAGAAGCAGCTCCGGCCGACCGCCGGGCAGATCCTCCTGCAAGGCGAGGACCTGCTGCAGAAGTCGGCCGGCGAGCTGCGCGACCTGCGCGGCGCGCGCATGTCGATGATCTTCCAGGAGCCCATGACCGCGCTCAACCCGGTGATGCGGATCGGCGAGCAGATCGAGGAGGTCCTGCAGATCCACACCAAGATGTCGGCGCGCGACCGCATGGCCCGGGTGATTGAGGTCATGGACGCGGTCAAGCTGCCCGAGCCCGCGCGCCTGGTCTCGACCTATCCGCACCAGCTCTCCGGCGGCCAGCGCCAGCGGGTCATGATCGCCGCCGCCCTGGCGCTGGAGCCGGCGCTGCTGATCGCCGACGAGCCGACCACCGCGCTGGACGTCACCACCCAGGCGCAGATCCTGAAGCTGATCAAGGACATCCAGCAGAGCCACGGCACCGCGGTGCTCTTCATCACCCACGACTTCGGCGTCGTCGCCGAGATCGCCGACCGGGTCGTGGTCATGCAGCACGGCCGGGTGGTCGAGCAGGGCGAGACCCTGCCGCTGCTCAAGGACCCCAAGGACGCCTACACCCGGATGCTGATCTCCTCGGTGCCCAGCATCACCCCGCCGGCCCGCGCCTCCAAGGCCGCGGCGCCGGTGGTGCTCGAGACCGATCGGCTTTCCAAGACCTACCGCAGCAGCGGCTTCTTCCAGAAGGCCCGCGAGGTCCGCGCCGCCCACGAGGTCGACCTGAGCGTGCGCCGCGGCGAGACCCTGGGCATCGTCGGCGAGTCCGGCTCCGGCAAGTCGACCGTGGCGCGCTGCATCGTGCGCCTGGTCGATCCCTCGGGCGGCCAGGTCCGGATCGACGGCGAGGACATCGCCGGCCTGACCGCGGGCCAGCTCCGCGCCCACCGCCGTGACGTCCAGATCGTCTTCCAGGACCCTTACCGCTCGCTCAACCCGCGGCGCACGGTCGGCGCCTCCATCGTCGAGGGCCCGATGAACTTCGGCCTGGCCCGCGCCGCCGCCCTGGAGCGCGCCCGCGACCTCATGTCCCTGGTCGGCCTCGACCCCACGGCCCTCGACCGCTTCCCGCACCAGTTCTCCGGCGGCCAGCGCCAGCGCATCTGCATCGCCCGGGCGCTGGCCATGGAGCCCGAGGTCCTGATCGCCGACGAGGCGGTCTCGGCCCTCGACGTCTCGGTCCAGGCCCAGGTCCTGGCGCTGCTCGACGACGTCCGCAAGCGCTTCGATCTTGCCATGCTCTTCATCACCCACGACCTGCGCGTCGCCGCCCAGATCTGCGACCGCATCGCCGTCATGTACAAGGGCGAGGTCGTCGAGCAGGGCCTGGCCGCCGAGGTCTTCCGCAGCCCCAAGCACAGCTACACCCGCGCCCTCTTCGACGCCGCCCCCGGCCGCGACTTCGAGTTCGGCAGGTTCGCGGCGGCTTGAGGGGGCGTAGCCTAAGACGGTGCCACCGAGAGCGCGCCAATGTCCGCTCTTGATCTGATACCTGCTGTGGCACGACCTGCGTGAGAGATTCCAAGTCTAGCGCACTTCCCGATCAGACGCCTTCGCGTCTGGCCGGGAGTAGTGCGCTAACACGTTGGAACGAGGGCATTACATCCGGCCAGATGGATCGCAAAGCGATTCCATCTGATCGGATGATGCCCTAGTGTGGTGGTTCCTAAGTTCGTCATATCTAGGACGGCCTTGCGGGGTTCTCGGCGAGGCGCGCGGGTCGCGGTGATGCTGGCGCATCACAAGAGCCGCGCAACGACGTCCGAGGGGCCTGCAAGGCCGCCCGAGGGGTCGCTTTTGCCGTCCTCTGGGGGCGTCAGCGCCGCTCGCCGATGCGCCAGCATCGGCCGCGCGACGCTTCCTGCCCAGAGGACGGCAAAAGCGATCCTAGATATGACGAACTTAGGAACCACCACACTAGC